>JAQXIP010000013.1 GCA_029007845.1 Clostridiales bacterium | reverse complement strand
ATTAGGGACTTTCACCCATTAGAAACGTGCGCCGCAAGGCGCACTAAAAAGAAAAGGGATGCAGCCTGCATCCCTTTTCCCATATATGTTACAAATAGGTAATACGAAATTTCGGCTCACCATAAACCGAAATCAGTTTTTCCATCTCATCCTTTTTGCCTGCACTCATCTCCACAGAAATTAGATTGGGCATAGTAAAAAGTGGAGATAAATCCTCAATAGCGCAGTCTTCCATATTCAAAAAGACGATATCCTCTCTTCCCTCCAATGCTGAAATATCCTGTATATCAGACCAGCGGATATACAACCGTTCCACATAAATAACATCCCGGATACACTCCACGTCCCTCTGTCCTGCCGCACCAATCTGCAGCTCTTTAAACCTCTTCCCAGACAGATACCGATAAGCATCGGAATTATTCTTGATATCCAGATAATTCAAATTTTTCACTTCACCGATAGGACTTCCGTCGTATCCCCCTGTATTACTCAGACCAAGACTTCGTATCACTGGCCAGGTAGTGACTGCATCAATACTTTTCAGAGGATTTTCAAGCAGATCCACTTCACTTAACAACTCCTTATCTTTAAGCGGGGTCAGATCCTCTATATAATTATCCCGGAAGCTGATTTTTTGCAGATATTCCAGATTCTTAAGGGGCGTAACGTCCTCAATCTGCTCTGCACCAATGAATATGATGCGAAGATTTGGCATTCCTCTAAGATCTTCCAGACTTGTAATCGGACCATGAATCCGGGAATCCGTATCATACCATTTTCCCCCTTCTTCATAAAATTCATCCATTGTCTGATAAACTTCCTCTGCCTGTATGTAGATTTCTGTTACGCCTTCCAGATCTTCCCTTGTAAGTATTCCTTCCGGCTTATCTAACACAAGGCGCACTGCTTCTTCAATCAGCGGTTCCTGGAATGTTACCGCTTTCTCCTTCACCGATGACCAATAGATGGTTCCTCCCACAGTCAAAACAGACACAAACAATACCACTGCCGCCAGACACCATTTCACCCGTTTCCGAACCTTCTTCACATGTTTTCTTGTTGCCCGGTTCAGAGCCTTAAGCAGCGCTTCGTCATTTTTGTATCGTTTATTCGGCGAAAACTCACAACATCTGGCTGCCACCCGCTCCAGCTTTGTAAGCGGCTCTGTCAGAGGTTTTGCTTTTCCGGTAATCATCCAGGACAGCACTACACCAAAAGAGTAGATATCCGAACGGATATCTGTCTGCATGAATCCGTATTGCTCCGGTGGCGCAAAATCCTTCGTTCCACAAAATATGGTATCACTTGTTTCTTTTTCTTTATAGATACGGCTGATTCCAAAATCAATCAGGGCAAGGTCTCCCCCCTCCCGTACAATAATATTCTCAGGTTTGATATCCCTGTGAATGATTACCGGTTTAAAACTGTGGAGAGTCTTCATAATCTCTGCCAGTTTCATGGCAATATCCAATATAACATCTTCTGTTATGTAATTTTTCCTGACGTATTCATCCAGTGGAACACCTTCAATATATTCTCTCAAAACACACCGATACCGGTCATTTCGATACTCCCCCACATACTCTGGCACAGCTTCACACTTTAATTTAAAAAACTCTTCCTGCTCAAACAAAAGGGTTCCAGCCCTGTAACATTTTGCCACCAATTTTCTGTTATTATCCTTCTGAACCACCAGTAGTGTGTCACAGCCTTCTGTAACACTTAAACATTCTACAATATCATATCTTTCTATCAATTCCGTTGGAAAAGAAGCTTCATATTCTCCATCAAAAAATTGTTCAAATGTCTCATTTTTTCCCATTTTTTTCTTTCTTTGCTATCAAAATTTACCAAGCATGGGCAAATCCATGGACAGCAAAAGTTCTTGCAGATCCATAATATTCCAATTATGGGTAATTGCAAAGATGCATGAAGCATCCCTTTTAAACTTCGGATACAGCATGCTTTTTCCTGCCTTCTTTAAAAGGATTTGTGTCTCATCAAGGGAAAGTCCAAATCCAAAAGTAAGTTGTAACAGCTTGTCCCTTGAAGGCGTTCTTGTTCCATTAAAAATCTGATGCCCATAAGTCCGGTCAATCTGCGCCTTTTTGATTACCTGCTCCGACACCAGTCCGCGGTCACTGCATAACCGCTTCAGATATTGGGATAATGTCTGATCTTCAAACGCATCTTCCTCTCGTTCTAACACCTTCTGAAAATCTTTCCCACTAACAATCTCCTGCAACAAGGTATTTGTCGTTACCGGCATAAGCCTCCCCCCCTCTTTTAACGCGTCAGCTTATTCAAATTCAACCGTAATATAGAATCCCTTCTGATTCTCCTGAATATCAGTGACTATCCCTTCCGTGGCAGTGAGCCGGTCCCGAAATGGAATATTTCCAGACATGGCAACTGCAGGTTCCACTGTATAATAATATGCACTGGGAAGTACCCCTTCCGTTACTTCCACCCGGTCTCCAATCTCAACCAGTCCGGTTCTTTCCATCTTAAAATCCATTTTTCTCATAAGCAAACCTTCCTATGATACTACTTCTTCTCTTGGCTTTAATTCCTGGTCATCTCTCCTTAATATCTCCTCAAATGCCATAACCGGAAGAGGTTTTGCATACAGATATCCCTGAGCCAGATCACATTCAATCTGCTTTAAAAATTCCATCTGGGATGTGGTCTCTACTCCTTCAGAAAGAACTTTCATATTTAACTGTTTTGCCATTCCGATAATGCTGGAAACAATAATTTTTTCTTCTCTCTTCATTTCTCCTTTGCGGAAAAACTCCTTATCAAGCTTCAGCACATCGGTAGTCATATCCTTTAACAGATTAAGAGAGGAATAACCCGCACCAAAATCATCAATCGAGATACCAAAACCATTTTCCCGCAGCGTATTCATTACCTGAATCGCAGAATCTGTATGATCCAGAAATACACTTTCTGTCAGTTCAAATTCAATCAGTTCATGCGGAATCTCGTAGCGGTCTACCAGATCAGTCACTTTTTTTGTAAAGCCAGGGAAATTAAGCTGTACCCTGGATACATTCATAGAGATTGGCACTACCTGGTAATCACAGTCCATCCAGAACCGCATCAGTTTACAGACTTCTTCATATACATAGAAATCCATCTTGATGATAAACCCATTACGTTCGAATAACGGGATAAAATCATTAGGCGGAATCATCCTGCCATCCGGCTGTCTCCAGCGGGTTAAGGCCTCTGCTCCGGCAAGACGGCTTGTCCGAAGATCAATCTTCGGCTGTAAAAAGATCTGAAACTCCCGCTTGCGCAGCGCCTTTTCCATGTTATTTAAAATCTCATGTTCCTTGCGAATCTGGTTCTCCATACCGTCATCAAAGACCTGGCACTGGGAGATTCCTTTTTCTTTTGCAGATTTTCTCGCAATATCCGCATAGTCCACCGCCAGAGAAATATCCATACTGTGATCCCTGATTACATAGATGCCGGAAACCAGCTCCACTTTAAAACTTACATTCCGCTTCCGCTGTTCTGCGCAAAACGTATCACTAATGCGGTTCATATGTGCCAGAAGATCTTCAATAGAATCCATCGGACACAAAGAGATAAAATTGTCCGCAGAAGCCCGGGCAAACAGCTGATGTGGAATCAGCCTGAGCACCATAAAATGCACAAATTCTTTTAGCAGCTCATCTCCCTCATGATATCCAAGAGTATCATTGAGTACTTTGAAATGCTTGAAATCCATGGAAATAACCGCAAAGGAAGTTCCCGGATTTTTTCGGAGCATATTATGGGCATCCAGTTTGAACTTGTATTCGGTAAAAATTCCGGTTAAGGTGTCAAAGTTTTTCACCGTTTCCATCTTCTGGTTAATCCGCTCCGACACCCGGAGTCTTAATAGATAGAACGATAAAATCCGGGATACAAATGCCAGCGTATCCTTCTCCTTTGCCGTCCACCTTCTGCTCCGTTCACGATCCCCAATACAGATACATCCTTTAAAAATGCCATCCTCATAAAAAGCACTGGAAAGTGCCGACAGGATATGGTATTTCTTAAAATAAAGATCCAGACTTTCTTTTGTCTGAAGAAGTGATGTATCCCTTACTTCCCAAAGACCATTCTCGTATAATAACGTATTCATCTGCTGTGGCAGTGTCATATCTACCATCCGAAGTGCCGTCTGAGTACCAAGCCCTTCTTCCTTCGTCCAGATATAGTCCGTCCACAATTGTCCGGAAGCCTCATCCATCTCAAGAACCAGAATATCACTTGCCATAAACTGTCTTCCGATCTGCTCTAACAGATGATTAATCGCATCTTCCGAGTCTCCGCCATTATTCATAACGTCAAATGCAATATTCAGAAGTTCCATATCCACATCCGGCGAAGAGATATGAACCCGCTCATCTTCCGAATAGATATTATAATAGTCATCATCTTTTGTCAGAAGCCGTTTTGATTCTTCATTGCTGCAAAACAAAACAAAATGATCCTCACCTGCCTGTTTTGCCTGAAACAACGCCACATCCGCCTTGCGGAACAAATGCTCCAGCCGGCGTCCGGCATCCGGGCTGCACACGGATCCCATACAGCAACTAAAATGCTCCTGTATATTCTGCTTTTCCAGACTTTTTTCAACATAGTCACATACCGCATGGATTTTCTCCGATACCCATTCAAAGCTCTTGTTCTGAGTAAAGATCAAAAATTTATCGGATCCAATTCTCCCAATAACAGATTCATCACCAAAGAGCTCTTTCAGATGATGGGCAAATTCAATCAGGATAAAATCAGCCGTAACATGTCCATATTTTCTGCTGAATTTTCCAAAATCGTCCACATCAAGAATGGACAAATATTGTTTTCCTTCCAGTTCTTCCCGTCCTAATAAATAAGCAATTTCCTGCTGGGCTGCCCGGAAATGATACAGTCCGGTCAGAAGATCCCTTTGGGATTTTTCTCTTTTTTGTTCCAAAACTTTTTTCTGGTCATCAATGTTCAGCAAACAGCCATTGCAGAAAATCGGCTGATCCTTTTCATCTTTTACAAGATATCCCTTTGCCCGGCACCATGTCAGTCCATCATCCGTCTTCAGCCGGACATCCACATAATCCTCCTTCTGTGCTTCCTTCAGAAAACGCAGCAGCAGTCTTGCATCATTTTCTTCAAACCAATCAGCAAGAGTCGTTTTACACGGGGCAATTGACACTTCGTTCAACTGTGGAAATGTCTTATTTTCTGAAAACATAATCATATCATTTTCAAAATCATACTCAAAAAAGCAATCAGAATTTAACGAAAGAAGGATCTTATAGCGTTCTTTCGTCTGTAATAATTCCGATTGCATTTTTCGGATTTCATTCAGTTCTCCTTGTCCCAGGTTACACAGATTCATAATTCTCACTACTTTCTATACGGATTTATTATGCATTTTTTGTGTCCCTCTGATTTAAATTTGTCTCCCATTGTTCTCCCTAATCTGTAACAGCCTCGTATATCGTTCACAAATTTAATATTATTGTAACATATTTTTGACAAAAACGCAAAACTATTCTTGATGAATTTTGTGGTACAGATCCACAGGCAAAAACGCACGGACAAAGATTCCATCTTCCCGGTAATCCTCTTCTAAAATCTGTCCATATTTCCGGATCAGTTGAATCTTCCCCGCCTGGTCATATGGAAACAATTCTTCCATCAAATGCTTTTTTTGTTGTAACGTTTTCTCAATCACCTGTAAAAGATGTTCAATCCCCTCTCCGTTTCTGGCAGAAACACATACGACTTCATCCGCCTGATGATCGGTTAGAGCGATTCTTTTTTCTTCGGGAACCATTTCTCTTGCATCCATTTTGTTAAACACCGTAATAATTGGTTTTCCGGTAACATCCAATTCCCGTAAAGTCTGGTACACAACATACATATGAGTATCTGCACTAGGGTTTGAAGCATCTGATATATGCAGAATTACATCCGCATATTTCGCCTCTTCCAGAGTAGAACGGAATGCTTCAATCAAATGATGAGGCAGTTTCCGGATAAATCCGACGGTATCTGTAAGAAGAATTTCCTGTCCGCTTTCCAGCTTCCGTTTCCGTGTAGTTGGATCAAGCGTTGCAAACAGCTGATTTTCTTCTAATACTCCTGCATCTGTAAGGCAGTTAAGCAGCGTTGATTTTCCTGCATTGGTGTATCCAACAATAGCCACAACCGGTATCGGACTTTTTTGTCTTTGCCCTCTTGCCACCTCCCTGCTTTTTTTTACCTGTTCCAATTCTTTTTTTAACTGGGATATCCGTTCTTTAATCAGACGGCGGTCCATCTCCAGTTTTTTCTCACCGGGTCCTCTTGTACCAATACCGCCGCCCAGACGAGACAGAGACTGACGCATTCCAACAAGCCTGGTTGCCCTGTAACGAAGCTGTGCCAGTTCAACCTGGATTTTTCCCTCCCGGCTTGTAGCATGCTGTGCAAAAATATCCAAAATGAGAATTGTCCGGTCAATCACCTTCATCTGCAGGGCATCCTGTAGATTTGACAACTGAGCCGGAGATAATTCATCATCACATACAACGCATTCTGCCCCTTCTTCCTGGGCAAGCAGCCTCACTTCTTCTATCTTTCCTTTTCCAATATAGGTTGCCGGATTCTGACTTTCCAATCGCTGAATAACTACCCCGGCAGTAACAATCCCCGCAGTCTTTCCAAGTTCTTTCAATTCATCAAGGGAGTCTTGTGTATCTTCACCCTGACGGGTCATAACACCAACCAGAATCACCCGTTCTTCCTTTTCTTCTGTATTATGCATATTATTCATTCGACGTTTTACCCTCTTTTACACGGCTTTCAATAAAATCCAGTTCCTGTTTCATTCCATCTTCGCTGCCATACGCATCAACATATTCACGGGCAGCAAGCTCTGCGCGGTCATAATCTCCCATTTTTTCTAAGGCAATTACCAGATTATACTGTAAACCTCTGGATTCATTGGCATCCCTCTTTTCCAATCCTTTCTGAAACCAGGACAAGGCATTGCTGTAATCATTCTGGTTCGCACAGATTAAGCCAAGACAGTTATAAGCTGCTGCTGCATAAGAGCCACTCTTATCCTTTTCCGTATATTTCTGATAACATAGTTTGGCTTTATCCAGATCGCCCTGTTCATTAAGGAGCATTCCAAGAAAATAATAGGCCTCATATGCCCCGTCATCCCAGGCTTTTTCTAACTGCTCAACTGCTTCCTTATGCCTTCCGCTATAATATAAAAAACGTCCATAATAGCAAGAATCCCTGGCTGTCTTCACTTTCAAATTCAAAGCCTTCTCAAGCACCTTTTTTGCCTCATCTTCTTTCTTTATGCGGTTTAAAAGCAGATATTTCTGAATATAGAGCTCCCGGTTCTTTTTATCGTATTTTAATGCCTGGTTCAAATCGCTCTGCGCCTGTTCGGTCTGTTCGAGTTTTTCATATACCAGGGCACGTTTCTGATAAATCATCGAATTTTTCTTTTCTGATTTAAGAATGTCAGAAAACACTTCTTTAGCATCGGTATATTTTCCCATCCGGTAAAGTATGTCCCCTTTGTAGCTAAGCAGATCTGTATCCATCTCTTTCTTTGCGGATATCTTCAATGCCTTATCGAGAAACACCAGGGCATTCTCATAATCATTTTCTTCATAATAAGAAAGGGCTTTCCCCCGGTAAGCTATTTTGTTATTTTCCCACACAATCTGGTTTTCTTTATCAAGTACCGCCCGGTCAAACTGGGCTCTTGCTTTCTCATAATCTCCCAGTTTCATATAGGCAAAACCATCCGCTATATAGTATTCCGCTTTATCTTTCTTTTTATCCAATGCCATGCCAAAATATTTCTCTGCCTCTTCGTAACTTCCCCCGGCAAGGCATTTCATTCCCGACTGGTAATAGTCCTTTGCACTTCGCTGTGCACTGCAGCCGGTCATGTTAAAAACAGACGCACCGATTACAGCCGTCAAAACAAGGGATATCCACTGCTTTTTCATCATCAATAAATTCCTCTCGAGATTTTCTTTTTCAATATTGGTCATTTCTTCCATTATAAGGTGAATGGAGGAAAATAGCAAATGTTATATGCGCCAATTAGCTGCTGTGCCATTCGCAGCGCTTCCAGCCGTGCCATTCATAATTTGGCGGAATGTTGTTTTTCATCAAAAGTTCTTTTTTACTGCCGCCAAATTATTCATGCGGGCGTGCGCCCTATAGAAGGATTTTCATAATTTGTGCTTAGTGAGCAAGCTCCCACGCACAAATTATGAAAATCCTTCTGCACGGCTTAACGGTATTGCAAATCTTTTGACTTTGTGATAAAATTAACACATCGTTAATCGCCGAGAGATTTGTGGCCGAAAAATGCCCGATTTTTCGCAGATTTGCCGAAACCTAACAAATACGAATGGAGGATTTAGTTATGTCAAAGAAAGTTGTTTTAGCTGGCGCATGCCGTACTGCAATCGGTAAAATGGGTGGTGCTTTAAGTACAACTCCAGCTCCTGTGCTTGGTTCTATCGTAATCAAAGAAGCATTAAACAGAGCAGGCGTTGCTCCAGAGCAGGTTGATCATGTATATATGGGTTGTGTAATCCAGGCAGGACTTGGTCAGAACGTAGCTCGTCAGGCATCAATCAAAGCCGGCTTACCAATCGAGACTCCGGCAGTTACCGTGAATGTTGTATGCGGTTCAGGTCTGAACTGTGTGAACATGGCTGCCCAGATGATTCAGGCTGGAGATGCTGACATCGTTGTTGCAGGTGGTATGGAAAACATGTCCATGGCTCCATATGCACTTACCCAGGCTCGTTTTGGTTACCGTATGAACAACAATAAGATCATTGATACCATGGTAAATGATGCATTATGGGATGCATTTAACCAGTACCACATGATGATTACTGCTGAGAACGTTGCTGAACAGTGGGGACTTACCCGTGAAGAGTTAGATGCTTTCGCAGCAAGCAGCCAGCAGAAATGCGAAGCTGCCATCGCAGAAGGTAAATTCAAAGATGAAATCGTTCCTGTAACAGTAAAACAGAAAAAGAAAGAAGTAATCGTTGATACAGATGAAGGTCCACGTCCTGGCACAACTGCTGAAAGCCTTGCTGGATTAAAATGCTGCTCTGGTAAAGAAGGCGGACTGGTTACAGCTGGTAATGCTTCCGGTATCAATGATGGTGCTGCTGCTATCGTTGTTATGAGCGAAGAAAAAGCAAAAGAACTCGGTGTGAAACCAATGGCTACTTTTGTTGCAGGTGCTCTCGGTGGCGTTGATCCTTCCATCATGGGTGTTGGACCGGTTGCTTCTACCAAGAAAGTATTTGCAAAAACCGGATTAACCATCGACGACATGGATTTAGTTGAAGCAAACGAAGCATTCGCAGCTCAGTCTCTTGCTGTTGCCCGTGACTTAAACTTTGATATGGCTAAAGTTAATGTAAACGGTGGTGCAATTGCTTTAGGTCATCCGGTAGGTGCTTCCGGCTGCCGTATCCTTGTAACACTGTTACATGAGATGGAAAAACGTGATGCAAAGAAAGGTCTTGCAACACTTTGTATCGGTGGCGGTATGGGATGCTCTACAATCGTCAGCCGTGACTAATTGTTCCATACTGTTTTTCGCATGCAGATATCGGTGTACCTACTCCCCTATCTGCATGTTGTGTTGTATTATTCCCGCAATTCATAAAGGAGGAAACCATGGAATTTATCACATTTGAACAGAAAGACCAGATTGGTATTATTACCATCAACCGTCCAAAGGCTTTAAACGCATTAAACAGTCAGGTTCTGGACGAATTAAATGAGACGTTAGACAGCATTGACTTAAACACCACAAGGGCATTAATCTTAACTGGTGCCGGGGAGAAATCTTTCGTTGCCGGTGCTGATATCGGAGAAATGAGCACCCTGACAAAAGCAGAAGGTGAAGCATTTGGTAAAAAAGGAAATGACGTATTCCGTAAACTGGAAACACTTCCAATCCCGGTAATCGCTGCTGTAAACGGCTTCGCTCTCGGCGGTGGATGCGAGATTTCTTTAAGCTGTGACATCCGTATCTGCTCTGAAAACGCAGTATTTGGCCAGCCAGAAGTTGGTCTTGGAATTACCCCTGGTTTTGGTGGTACCCAGAGACTTGCAAGAACCGTTGGCGTCGGCATGGCAAAACAGATGATCTACACTGCAAGAAACATCAAAGCTCCAGAAGCACTCCGCATCGGTCTTGTAAATGCTGTATATCCTCAGGAAGAATTAATGGCACAGGCTGAAAAATTAGCTTCCACTATCGCAAAAAATGCTCCTATTGCAGTTCGCAACTGCAAGAAAGCAATTAATGACGGATTACAGGTTGATATGGATCAGGCAATTGTCATTGAAGAGAAATTATTTGGTGACTGCTTCGAATCAGAAGACCAGAAATATGGCATGGCATTCTTCCTTGACAAAAACAAGGACAAGGTAAAAGAGCCATTCCAGAATAAATAACGCGGAAAGTAATTTATTATTTTTAATATCATTATTATTTTATAGGAGGATTTATCATGAAAGTAGGTATTATTGGCGCAGGCACAATGGGTTCCGGTATCGCTCAGGCATTTGCACAGACAGAAGGCTATGAAGTATTCCTTTGCGATATCAATGAAGAGTTTGCTACAAATGGAAAGAACAAAATTGCAAAAGGTTTTGAAAAACGTATTGCAAAAGGAAAAATGACTCAGGAAGATGCTGACAAGATCCTTTCCAAGATCACAACTGGTGTAAAAACCATCTGTGGTGACTGCGATTTAATCGTAGAAGCAGCTCTGGAAGTAATGGATGTTAAGAAACAGACATTCAAAGAATTACAGGATATTGTAAAAGCAGACTGTATGTTCGCTACAAACACTTCTTCTTTATCTGTAACCGAAATCGGTGCAGGACTTGACAGACCAGTCATCGGTATGCATTTCTTCAATCCGGCTCCTGTTATGAAATTAGTAGAAGTCATCCAGGGCGAAAATACACCAGATGAAATGAAAGAGAAAATCGTTGCAATCTCCAAAGAGATCGGCAAAGACCCAGTAGAAGTAAAAGAAGCTCCTGGTTTCGTTGTAAACCGTATCTTAATCCCTATGATCAATGAAGCAGTAGGCATCTATGCAGATGGTGTTGCATCCGTAGAAGGTATTGACACTGCTATGAAATTGGGTGCAAATCATCCAATGGGACCTTTAGCATTAGGTGATCTTGTAGGACTTGATATCTGCCTTGCAATTATGAACGTTTTATATGATGAAACAGGCGATCCAAAATACCGTCCACATCCACTTCTTAAGAAAATGGTACGTGCTGGCAAATTAGGTATTAAGACCGGAAAAGGTTTCTATGATTACAGCAAATAATTTTGAACAAAATTGATGGAGGAATAAAAATGGATTTTACATTAAGTAAAGAGCATCAGATGGCTCAGAACCTTTTCAGAGAATTCGCTGAAAATGAAGTAAAGCCTCTTGCACAGGAAGTTGATGAAACAGAAGTTTTCCCTAGAGAAACCGTTACAAAAATGCAGAAATTAGGATTCATGGGAATCCCTGTACCAAAGGAATACGGCGGACAAGGCTGTGATCCTTTAACTTATGTTATGTGCGTAGAAGAATTATCCAAAGTCTGCGCTACAACCGGTGTTATCGTATCTGCTCACACTTCTCTTTGTGTAGATCCGATCCTGACATATGGTACAGAAGAACAGAAACAGAAATATGTAAAAGCACTGGCAACCGGTGAAAAACTTGGTGCATTTGCTTTAACAGAACCTGGGGCTGGTACCGATGCACAGGGTGCTCAGACAAAAGCCGTATTAGACGGTGACGAATGGGTATTAAATGGTTCAAAATGCTTTATTACAAACGGTAAAGAAGCAGATGTCTATATCGTAATCGCCATCACAAGTGTTACGGAAGACAAACGTGGCAGAAAGAAAAAGAATTTCTCCGCATTTATCGTTGATAAAGGAGCTCCAGGCTTCTCTTTCGGAACAAAAGAGAAAAAGATGGGTATCCGCGGTTCTTCTACTTATGAATTAATCTTTGAAGACTGCAGAATTCCAAAAGAAAACTTATTAGGACCAGAAGGAAAAGGCTTCCCAATTGCAATGCATACACTGGATGGCGGACGTATCGGTATTGCTGCTCAGGCACTTGGTATCGCAGAAGGCGCTTTGGATCGTGCAATTGCTTATACAAAAGAAAGAAAACAGTTCGGACGTTCCATCGCACAGCAGCAAAATACCCAGTTCAAATTAGCTGACATGGCAACAAGAGTTGAAGCTGCACAGATGCTTGTATACAAAGCTGCTATGGCAAAAGCAAACCAGAAAGTATACTCTGTAGAAGCTGCAAAAGCAAAATTATTTGCTGCTGAAACTGCTATGGCTGTTACAACAGAAGTTGTTCAGTTATTCGGTGGTTATGGATATATCAGAGAATATGATGTTGAACGTATGATGCGTGATGCTAAGATCACCGAGATCTATGAAGGAACTTCTGAAGTTCAGCGTATGGTTATTTCCGGTAACTTACTGAAATAATTCCAGAGCGTATCAACCAACTCGTAACGAATATAAAACAATACAAGGAGTGAAAATACCGTGAAGATAGTTGTATGTATTAAACAGGTACCTGACACAAAAGGCGGCGTTAAATTTAACCCAGACGGTACTCTGGACAGAGCTGCAATGCTTTCCATCATGAATCCAGATGATAAAGCAGGACTTGAGGCAGCGCTTAGATTAAAAGACCAGTATCAGGCTGAAGTAACCGTTCTTACAATGGGACTTCCAAAAGCAGATGAAGTTTTAAGAGAGGCAATGGCAATGGGTGCTGACAAGGGAATCCTCGTAACAGACCGTGTATTAGGTGGTGCAGACACATGGGCTACTTCTACTACCATCGCAGGTGCTCTTAGAAATCTTGAATATGACTTAATCATCACCGGACGTCAGGCGATTGATGGTGATACCGCACAGGTTGGTCCTCAGATCGCAGAGCATCTTGGTCTTCCTGTTATCTCCTATGCACAGGATATCAAGATTGATGGAGATTCTGTAATTGTTCAGCGTCAGTTTGAAGACAGATATCACGAATTAAAGGTTAAAATGCCTTGCCTGATTACCGCGCTTTCTGAATTAAATGAGCCTCGTTACATGACACCAGGCGGAATCTTTGATGCATACCAGAAAGAAGTTACTGTCTGGGGCAGAAATGATTTAAAGGATGTAGACGATTCTAATCTTGGATTAAAGGGATCTCCTACCAAGATTGCGAAAGCATCTGACAAAGTCCGCAAGGGTGCCGGTGAGAAAGTGACTCTTGATCCGGATGCATCCGTTGATTATTTAATTGGCAAATTCAAAGAGAAACATATTATCTAACGAATCATAAAGGAAAAGTGGTGAATAAAATGAATTTAGAAGAATATAAAGGAGTATTTGTCTTTGCACAGCAGGTTGACAATGTTTTAGACGGTGTTGCATTTGAATTACTTGGAAAGGGCAAAGATTTAGCAAAAGACTTAGATACCGAAGTAACAGCCGTATTAATCGGTTCTGACGTAAAAGGTCTTGCAGACCAGTTAGCTGTATACGGTGCAGATAAAGTTATCGTAGTAGATGATCCGGAATTAAAAGACTACCGCACAGAGCCATATGCACACGCACTGGCATCTGTTATCAACGAGTACAAACCAGAGATTATGTTAGTAGGCGCTACTGCTATTGGTCGTGATCTTGGTCCTACTGTTTCTGCCCGGGTTAAAACCGGATTAACCGCTGACTGTACCGTATTAGAGATCGGTGATTTCCCACTGGCTGCCGGACCAGACCAGAAACACAACCAGTTATTAATGACACGTCCTGCATTTGGTGGTAACACAATTGCCACGATCGCATGCCCAGACAATCGTCCACAGATGGCTACGGTACGTCCAGGCGTTATGCAGAAAATTGCTCCAATTGAAGGTGCAAAAGCAAATATCATCGAATATAACCCAGGATTCACTCCAAACAACCGCTATGTTGAGATTCTCAATGTTGTAAAAGCAGTTAAGAATACCGCAAACATTATGGATGCAAAGATTCTTGTATCCGGCGGACGAGGCGTTGGATCCAAAGAGAACTTCAAATTATTAGAAGATCTGGCAGAAGTACTCGGCGGTACGGTAAGCTGCTCTCGTGCTGTTGTAGAGAATGGCTGGTTACCGGTTGACTTACAGGTAGGACAAACTGGTAAAACCGTACGTCCTCAGATTTATTTTGCTATCGGTATCTCTGGAGCAATTCAGCATGTCGCCGGTATGGAAGAATCTGACCTGATTGTTGCCATCAACAAAGATGAGTCTGCACCAATCTTCGATGTGGCAGATTACGGTATCGTTGGTGACTTAAACAAAGTACTTCCTTTATTAACTGAGAAATTAAAAGCAGAACTTGCTTCAAAATAAGCCATCCAGCTATTCATTTTAGCAAATACTGCATAAAAAATTCCTTCCCAGTCTTTCCATGGGAAGGAATTTTTTTCGCAAAAATAATTTAAAGTCTTTGAAGCAGCCCTCTAATTCCTTCTTTTTTGTAAATATCTTTGTAATAAGATACTTCATCCCTGATCAGTTCATCAATTACCTGCATTCCAAGAAGTTCCACTGGTGCTTTATCATCGGTCAGCAGATAATCTCCCCCCTTATAAATCTTGCACTGATCTGCAACCTGGGTCATCATTTTTTTCAAATCAGGATGATCCAGATTATTGATATTTCTCTTCAAGATCGAAATGATGTCACCGTTATCCGATGCAAACAATTCCCGGTTCGTTGAACCAGCTACGTCAACGATATACTCCGTCTCAAAAACCGTTCCAATCGTGTCTGAAAGGTACTGGTTAATATTGCCCTCTTCACTCCCGCGCATATTCATATTCACAACCATTACCCCATCCCGATTCAAGTGTTCCTTCACAAGTTTAAAGAATTCAACTGATGACATCTGAAATGGAATTGTAATATCCTGATATGCATCTACCATAATGACATCGTACTTCTGATCACACGAATTCAGAAATGCTCTCCCATCGTAAGTGGTTACTTTAATCTGATCCGGCAGTGAAAAATATCGTCTTGAGAGCTGGGTGATTTTCTCGTCAATCTCTACCCCTTCCACTGTAATATCACCAAGGTATTTTCTGCACTGCGTTGCATAGGTACCTGTTCCCATTCCAAGAACCAGCACATCCATATCCGATACATCTTTATCCTCCACCATCAGTGGAGCAGCCATCGCATAGTCATAATACATCCCGGTAAGAACATCCTGTTTCATATATTTCGATTGAACCCCAAACAAAACATTCGTGGAAAGCACGACCTCCTCCTCATTTTCTGATACCTGCAGATAGTTATAGACCGATTCTCCTTCATAAGTGAGATGATTCTCCCAGAATGCAAAAGAATCTGAACTGCCAGATACACAGCATACTATAAAAATCACGATAGAGGCAATTACTTTCTTTTTCCCGGCATGCCTGCTTATAAAATAAACTGCCGCAAGCAAAATCAGTATCCCGGCAAAGATCAAAAAAGTAATGGAAGTTCCAACCGTCGGTATCGTTACAAAGGTAGGGACAAATGTCCCAATGATGCTTCCAATCGTATTAAATGCTCCTAGTGTTCCTACTGTCTTTCCGTTATCATCAAGACTGTCCACAGAGTACTTCACAAGAGACGGCGTAACCGTTCCAAGCAAGAACAATGGAAAAACAAAGATCACCATACAAGCACAAAATGCTGCGATAATCAAAAAGTTATTGTTCACAGTAAATACAAGTAATGCTGATATTCCCAAAATAATATACTTTCCAACCACCGGAATCAACGCAATCCAGATCGCGGCAATCAATATTCTCGCATACAGTTTATCCGGGTCAGGAGACTTATCCGCTGTTTTTCCACCATATATATTTCCAAGTGCCATGGCAATCATAATCGTGCCGATAATAATTGTCCAGACAATCTGCGACGAACTAAAATATGGTGCCAGAAGTCTATTTGCCCCCAATTCCACAGCCATAACTGACATTCCGGCAAAAAACTCTGTTAGGTATAGAAACAAGTTGTTCTTTAGTACTCCCTTAGTTTCTTTTTGCATCGTTTTCTTCCTGCTTTCTAATCTTTTTCATATCAATATTCACAATAGATTCTCTTAGAAGTGCTATCCTCTACAAGCTCATAGCTGTCTGCAATCATTCTTTCGATATCCTCTTTTGGAATACTGCCATCTAAAATAATCGTATTCCAATGCTCTTTATTCTGATGCCAGCCTGGTATGACCGAATCATAGGCACTTCTCCAGTAATCTCTCCACTCCGGATCCACCTTTACATTCAGATGAATCGCTCCATCTTTTTCATACGTCCACAGGAAAACCTTTTTACTTCCTTTCACTCTGACAAGCTGCCAGTTTGGATCATGAAAAGGAGCATCCTGATATGTATTCGGAAAAGATAGGCCATATGCTAAAGCCTCTTCTCTTGTTTTCATAGATTCTTCCCTTCCTTTCTCTTCCAATTATACCATATTTTTATGATATATTAGTAGCTATTCCAACCGAAACGCACTTATCAAAAATGGCTTTCAGATCGGTTCCTTCCAAGGCACTGTAATTCCGGATTCCCTCTACCATGTATGAAATTCTTCCTTCTGAAACCAGAGTTTCCATATACCGGTCCCCATAGAAAACATCAGTTGATACTTTTCGGTTACGAAGTATTCCATTACACTCAGTCAATCTGCAGCCTGGAAAATTAACATTCCAGATCTGATTGATTCCAAGGGGTTTGTCTAATAACTCAGCCATGATTTCCTTCAAATATTGATCAGTCACTTCATGTATTTTACAAGCCTCTTCAGAGAATGCAATCGTATGGATTTTTTGAAATGCAGCTTCAAATGCGGCACCCGCAGTAGCAGAATACTGTATATCTGAAGCAGCATTATATCCATAATTTATTCCGGAAAAGACATGATCCGGTTTTCCAGGCACGATATTCAACACCCCAATTCTCACGCAATCTGCCGGTTTACCATCACAGGCATATGCATGAACATCCGGCACATCAAAATCCACCTTCCATGCTTCGATACTATGATTTAATGTAATACCATGAGACATTGCACTCCTCTGGCTATCCGGGGCAACTACCCACACTTCACCAAATTCTACCGCTGCCCTTGCAAGACGAACAATACCATCGGATTCGATTCCATCATCATTTGTTATCAGTATCTTTCTCATCCGTTTTTCCTCCATTCGAATCTTTCTAAGATGCCCATAACAATATTATAATCATCCGAATACGTCTCTTGCAATCATTAAATCAACTAGCAGCCAGCATCAATCTTGAGTATATCTTATAATATTACAACAAACTATGGCATCAATCACTGTATCAAACAGAGACCGATGCCATTTTCTTTTAATCCGAACTTTTATTCCTATTCTTTTTCATCCTTTTTTCGGAATGCCCCACATTGACAGTGTCTGCGTCGGACAAGCATTCACACAATCACCGCACCGGATGCATTCCCTGTCATTCTGCTCTTTGCATATATCAACACCCATCTTACATGCTTTCGCACATTTTCCACAATGAATACAACTGTTTTCCTCCATATGAATACGAACAAAACTGACTTTATTGAACAGCGAATAAAATGCACCCAGGGGACAAATATATTTGCAAAACGGCCGGTATATAAACATAGAAGCTGCCAGTATCAACACCAGAATAAAAAACTTCCAGCCAAACAGAAAACCAATCGTATCTCTTAGTGGTTTGTTCAACAGAACAAGTGGGATTCCGCCTTCCAATGTGCCCACCGGACAGATCAGCTTACAAAAATACGGTGCACTGATACCGTACTGATCAACGAGAAACATTGGCATTCCAAGGACGAAAACAGCCAGTATCACATACTTTAAATATCTGAGATAATGATCGAGTTTTTTATTTACTGTGATCTTTGGAACCGGAATCTTATAAAGCAGATCCTGGATCAAACCAAATAGACACAACCATCCACAGATAAAGCGACCGAACAACACACCCAGCAGGCAAAGGAAACCGACCACATAAAACGAAAATCCATACTTTCTTGAGCCCAGAACAGCCTGCATGGCACCGATCGGACATGCCCCTGCCGCTCCCGGGCAGGAATAACAGTTCATCCCTGGGACACACAGCATTTTTGACTTTCCGATATAGATCTTTCCCTTAAAAAATCCGGAAATATGTATATTTGTCAACATTGCCGACAGTACCTGCACTGTCCTTCTTAAAATGTGATTCTTTTTTGCATTCTTATCCAATTCCAATACACTCCAAACATATATTTACTGCTTTTTTTAGCACAACCTCTGCTTCTCCACGTCCCACGCCAATACATATCATGCACAATGACAATACCATGATGAAATATTTGGCATATTTGTTCCACAAAACATATAAATTTGCTTTTTTCATAAGAATATCCTTTTACACCTGACCTTCTATTCCTTCACACTATTCAATGCATCCGAAAGAATCTTTCTGTACTGATCTTCATCCCGTGATCCATAAATAATATCTCCAATGATCAATCCGTTTTTATCGACTAAAATAGAGGTCGGATATGTCTGCGTAGGAAATGCATCTTTCAGTTCCTGATTCATTACCAAATTCAGATATGTCACACCATTTTTCTCCAACACCATCTTACCCAGATCCACAACATCCTCATCCAGATTTCCCTCTGAATCCATGGCATCACCCAGCACGCCCACGATCGCAACGCCCTGCGCTTTCATATCCTCACTAATCGTTTGCAGTGCAGGCATTTCCTCTATGCAAGGTTGACAGAAAGATCCCCAGATATTGATCATTGTCACTTTGTTCTGTGCAAAAATGTCATTAGAAACCTCATTGCCATTAAAATCTTGTGTTGTAAAATTCACTGTGCCACCTGCCTCTATCTGCTCCTGTTCAGGGGGCTGTGACATAATGATATTTTTCTTTGCTGTATCCAGATCGTTACATAAACGCGTATATTTTTCAGCCGACTGCTCAGTCAGTCCCTCTGTATCTTCAGAAGGATACGTGCAGAAATAAAACGTAGCGTTTCCGCTTTCGCCCAGTTCTACGACATTTGCAAGCCGGTCTGGTCCTCCAACCAGTTCCATCACTGTATCCATTGGCACTTCACCGGTTCTAACCCATGCGATTGCAAAAAGTCTTTTGGAATTATCCCACATCATTGCCTCGACATCTGATCCATCCTTACCATCCTTTGCCGCATTCTTTGCCTTTTCAATCGCCTCGTCATTTCCAAAATCCACCATAACGCCTGATACCGGATCTACTTCCGAACCGTATACCGGCTGCATCAGCAAATTATCTCTCAACTCTGCCCAGACACCGTCAGGTACAAACTTGATTCCCAGATCTGGAAAATCAAAAGCACCTTCTGCCGTATCCGTTTGTTCCTGCATCTGCTTCTCAGCCGTCTGCTCTGTTTTCTTGCCTCCGCCGCACGCTGTTACCGATAGGGCGATTGCCGCTGTTAATAATAAAACTATTACTCTCTTCATTTTTGTTTCCTTTCCAATCATTTTTTATCAGATCATTTATTTCCCTGTCTGTACCTATAAGTTTATCCCCATAACGTGACACCAACGTGACAAAAAAACTCCGGTAAGATAATTCTTACCGAAGTTCTCATTCATCTCATTATTCAGTTGGATACGCTAAAGGCAGCCAAAAATAAAATTCCACACCATCATACACATTGTGAACCCCATACTGGCTATTATGCCTTAGTAGTATCTCACGACAAATAGCCAGCCCTAAACCGGTTCCCTTTCGATTTCTCACTCTTGACCTGTCAATCCGATAAAATGGAATCCATATCTGTTCCATCAATTTTTCTTCTATATGATCTCCCTGATTATAAACAGATACCTTCACCCGCCCATCGGCCTCCTGCAACCGCAATGACACCTTTCCCTCGAACTCTGCATTTTTTATTGCATTAGACAAAAAATTGGAAAGCACACGTCCGATTTCCTCCTGATCTGCCAAAACCACATACGGTTTCTGTACACCACTCATATCAAAGAAAATCTTCTTTTCCATAAATTGCTGCTGAAATTCCGTAGCGTACCGACTCACCAGATCATTGAGAAGAAAATGTTCCATATGGATCTCAAATACGTCTGATTCCAGATATGACAGATCCAGCATATTCAGCACTAATCGATCCAACCGATCGATCTCTGCGATCATTACCCTTTCCGCTTTTTTACGTTCTTCTTCTGGCAGGCAGTCTTCCTGCAACATTTCCAAATATCCCCGAAGCAACGTCAGCGGTGTTTTAAACTCATGGGAAGCAGAGGCAATAAAGTTTTTTCGCATACGATCAATTTCCAGTTGAACATCAAGGTCACTTTTCAATTTCTGATTTGTATTCTCCAGCGTGCAGATCGTTTCAGATAATTTATCTGAAAGAAAATTCAAGCTGTCAGAAAGATCTCCCAATTCATCTTTTTTCTGATAATCACATTTACACGAAAAATCCATTTCACTCATACGCATAGCGCTATCTCTGAGCCTTAATACCGGTTTTGTCACATAACGCGCAAAGATATTTGCAAATAGAAAAGACAACAAAAGAACTGCCAGAAAAAGCACGATACTATACCTCGCGAACAATCGATAATTCTGAGTTGTATAGACTTCCTTCGTCACAGCAACAAAATAAATCACACCGGATTGATCCGTTCTCCACTCTTTCGGAAGAATAGTATGAAAAATACCTACATAGCGGCTTGGTATGCCTATCCCGTTTTTCACGCGAAACATAGTTTCAGAATAATCAAAAATATCTCCTGTCTGAAACAATTTCTGTACATAGGTAACACAAATCGGACTCAAATTCCCCAAACCTTCCGACTCTGCTATGATCTCGCTATTTCCGGTGATTAAAAAACAGCAGGCGTGATTTTCACGTTCGTATCGGTTTAACAGTGCAGTCATTGTTTCCGTATCATTTACTTTCACACTTGAAAAACCGTTCTCATCCAGAAGTCTTGCAGCCTTTTGTAAATCTTCTACCCGGTTCTTCGTATAGTTCGAAGTCATATACGCCCTGCTGATCACAAAAAACTGTGCAAAAATAACTGCCCCCAGAAAACAACACATCATGGCAGCTACCAATATCGTCAGCTTCTTTGTGATCTTACTGCTTCTCATAGCTTATTCCTCGTCCCAGTTTCTTCTGTCATAAACTGATATCCTCTTCCCCGCAATGTCCGAATCAGACCTTTCTGTCCTTTCATTTTTTCCCGCAGTCTTTTGATTGTCGTATCTACCGTACGCGGATCACCCTCATAATCGTATCCCCACACATGATCCAATATCTGTGACTTTGATAAGATCAGTTGTTTATTTTTCACCAGATAAAAAAGCAAGTCATGTTCCTTTGCAGTGAGACGGATCTGCTGACCATCCACGATCACTTCGCCATTTTCATGATTGATCACCAAACCATCAAATGTTTCTATCTGAGACCGTCTGCTCACCTTTCCTTCTGCACGCTTTAGTAATGCCTCTGTCCTTGCTTCAAGCACTTTCAAGCTAAATGGTTTTGTCACATACTCATCTGCACCATAAGAAAACCCTCGAAGCTTATCCTCTTCCTGTGATTTCGCAGTCAGCATAATGATGGGCACATCCGATGTTTCACGCACAATCTCGCAAACTTTTAAACCATCCATTTCAGGCAGCATCAAATCTAAAAAAACAATATTTACTTCTTCCGTACGAAAAATAGCAATCGCGTCTGCTCCGGTTTCCGCCTCTAAAATATTATAATTTCTATTTTCAAAATAAAGGCTTAACATTTTCCGTATTTGTCCATCATCCTCAACGATCAATAGATTTCTTTTCATATTCTTTCTCCAGTATCTGGCGATATGAACCTGCTTATCCTGACTATATCATTCTCTCCCGGTCAGGTCAGTGAGTACTTTCCAGCAATTGATCCACAACTTTTTTAGCCACATCTACGGGAACATAATATCCCATGCCCTCGCTGCTGTCCTTGGAATCTTTTGAAGTGTTGATTCCAATCACCCTTCCTTTTTTATCCACCAGCATACTTCCACTGTTTCCAAAATTAACAGCCGCATCTGAAACCAGCACTTCCGAGTGGAATTCATCCCCATCCTGTCTACGATTTACTGCACTTACAATTCCGCAGCTTACATTGATGCCTTCTCCGAGTGCATTCCCGATCAGGATCGCCGTCTGTCCCACTTTCGTCTCCTTTGATGATCCCAAAACTGCAGGCTTTAATTCCCTGTATATTTCGTCCGGAATATCTTTTTTTGAAACACTTATCACCGCCAGATCCGATGAAGCTTCCCGGCCGACAATTTCGCCTGGAATCAGCATTCCCTGTGCCTTTTCCAAGCCAAAACGAATAAAAATCTTTGTGGCATTTTTTACTACATGGTTATTTGTGGCAATATAAATTGTATCTGTTTCTTTCTCCCATATGATTCCAGTTGCAGCTTCCTGCACGTTCTCTCCCGAATCCTCTGTGCCTATTGTTTTTTCTGTCAGGATCATAGTGCTTGCCGGCAGACATTTTTCCGCCACACCTGATATATCCGTCACTGGTGTCATCTGCACCATAAAATACATCATCACACTAACTGCCAGCAACGCAGCCACTGAAGCTGTAAGCGACACTGCTATGGCGATTCTGTTTCTCAATAATAATTTTTTCATAGAATGCTCCTTATACGATTTGTTAACATAATGTAGAATCTGTTTTCTATCTGCTATCGTATAGAACATTACTACCGTCATGTGACAACAACGTGACAAATTTTCACGATAATGATTTTCCGCTCTTATTTATCTCATAAATACCTAATGCAACAATTCCTCCCGCAAGTACATACTGCCACATAAATGGTTCTTTTAGGAGAATACTTGAAAACATAACACCCAGTATCGGTATCAAGGCATTATAGATAGCGACTTTGCTAATAGGGTGATATGCTAAAAGCATATTATAAATACTAAAGCAAACTGCAGAAATCAGAATCAATAAAACGATTATCCAAATTCCTTTCACGCTTATATTCCAAGGAGATTTGATTCTTATTAATTTCCCTGCTAATATTAACATCATTCCACCTATGCTCATACTATATCCGGTTGCCACCATCATATCCATCTTTTTCGAAATAAGTTTCGTTATAATACCACCGGCAGCGGCACAACAGGCATTAAGAAAAATCATACCATCTCCCTTAAAGGAAATATTTGTGAAAAAAGCATCTGCCGGAGCAATATTAATGATAACAACTCCTAAAAAACCTAATATGCATCCTATAATTTTTCTACTATTAAACACATCATCTTTAAAAAGTATACTGGATAATATTATCAGCAAAAAACCTCCCATAGAGTCCAGAATTGTTGATCTGGAACTTGGAATATATGATAATCCAATATAGGAAAACAGGTAATGCAGTGCCGTATTAACAAGCGCAAAAACAAGTAATGTCATACCTTCGCTGCGGCAGACCTTCATATCTTTCTTTTGCAGCGCACTCACAAGGGTGACCAGCAGCCCTGCCACAAAGAAACGAATTCCTGCGAACATTATTTTACTTCCTGTATCATTGGCTCCAATGTTTATTTCTGAATAACCCAGCTTAATCAAAGGATATGCCAGTGACCATCCAAATGCACAAAACGCAGCAAATAAAGGTTGTAATCTTTCACTCTTTAGTATCATAATTCTCATTTCTTCTTTCTCTCTAACACTTCAAAAATCCTTTTCTTTCCCTGATAAATTTATTCAGAAGCAGCTCGAATACATGGGCGGAGGTTCTGAATAGATCATTGAGAAAAAGAAATGTGGAAATCTCGTCCCTATTATAGTACATTTTACATATATTTTCTAGTTTCTACGAACTTTTTGTGATATTTCCCTGTAATCCCTTTTTCCCCCCCTATCTTCAATGTGTATCTATTTTTTTCTGCAGAATGCTTTAAAAATCACAAAGATTTCCAGCCTTCCAAAAATCATTCCTACAATTTCAATGAGAAGACATATTGTCGAAGTATGAGAATTTGTTACTCCTATCGAAAGTCCTACAGTCCCAAGAGACGATGCAAACTCAAATGCCCCCTGTACCAGAGTGCACCCAGAGAAAAAGGTTAACAGCACCGTGCCAAGAAAATAGATTAATAAATAACATCCTGCGTAAGTGGATGCCTCCTCAATTTTCTCATCTTCCAGTAATTCTTTTTCTGTTCCCTTGTGATAATAGGTGAGCAGTACAGTTCTGTCCGCTACCATCTTTTTACGAATGTTTCTGATAAGATTCTTCATCAAAATACACACACGTGCCAGTTTAATTCCACCCGCAGTAGAACCTAAACCGCCGCCAATCACCATAAGAAGGATCATGACTGCAAGAGCACACTCTGACCAGTCATTGTAACTACAGGTTGCATATCCCGTTGTTGACAATGCAGAAAATGCATTGAATATAGAAAGACGCAGACCTTCCCCTATGGTTTTTCCCCCTGCCATCAAAAATCCCGATAAAACAGGAATGGTAACTAAAATAAGTCCTCCTAAAAAACGGATTTCACTTGCCTTGCAAAAATCCCTGATCCTGCCCTTAAACAGCAGAAGAAGTAACGAAAAATTAGTTGTGCCAATTAGCATCAAAATGACAGTAATGCATTCAATGGGCAGTGAATGATAGTATCCAATACTGTCCATTCTATTAGAAAATCCACCTGTGGATAATGCACACATCGTATGTACCACACTGTCAAAAAACGGCATTCCAAATATCGTATAAAACACTGTACCAATTAACAGGAAGAATCCATACATGGTGCCAATTACCTTTGCCGTTTTTCCTATACCCGGCATCAGCCTGTCCGGATGCCCTTCTGCCTGATACAAAACCGCAGAATCCTTTTCCTGCACAAAAAGAAGCATTGTCATAATAAACCCAAGACCACCTACATATTGCAAAAATGCCCTGTAAAACAAGAATGTATGCGGAAGTTTTTCTACATCAAGCACAGAAAGCCCGGTTGTAGTAAAACCACTGACCGATTCAAACAGAGCCTGCACAGGTGTGACATCTCCATACATAAGAAACGGAACCGCAGCCAGAAGAATTCCATAAAACCATGAAAATACAACAAGACGACTGCTATTACCAATCTGCTTCCCATAACGGCATACAAACAAACCTGCCATAACAGACAAACATGCGGGTATCAAAAAAATGACAGACAACTTGGCTTCTTGGGGATAGAATGGAATCATGATGAGCGGAACAAGTAATATCATACCTTCTAGTACCATCATCTTACCGGCAATCGAATTGCCTGAAATAGAAGTCTTTTCATGAGAAATCAACTTTTCGTCAACTCCTTTACAGCATTCAGTTTTTGCTTGTCCGAAGTGATCATAAGCAGTATATCTCCCTCTTTTACACTGGTATCACCTCTTGGAATCAAACTCTGATCGCCTCTTAAAATACAGCCGATAATAATCTCTTTTGGAAGATTGAGTTCCCATAGCTTCTTCCCTATTAGTGTAGAATTATGTAAGATTGCCGTCTCCGCAATGTGAAGTCTTCCCTCTTCAATGGGAATCATTTTCATCATTTCATCCATAAGTGCATTTTCTTCCATAATATTGGTAATCATGTTTAATGCACAGACCACCCGGTCAATTCCCATCTGGTAAAAAAAATCTGTTTTTGACGGATCACTCAGCATGGAAACTGTCTTTTCCACATGAAAAAATTCCTTACACATTTCACAGATGATCAAATTTGTTTCATCGCTGCCGGTTAAAGCGATCACCACCTGACAGGACGCTGCATCCGCATCCTCCAGTATAAATTTTTTACTTCCATCTCCATATATCACATTTAGCTTATTAATCTCTGCAAGTTTTTCACAATCTGCATAATTTTTATTGACTACAGTTACACGATAATCTTTTTCGAGGAGCGAATTAGCAAGTGATCTGGCTTCATGAAATCCTCCTACTATTAAAATACTCTTTTTTTCTTTTTATTTACCCACATAATCCCGTTCTCCTATCTGAATGCAATCAGCAATTTCTTTCTCAGATAACCTGGTGGGACAAATAGTATCAATTCCCATTCCAGCTACAAGAGATGTTTTTTCTTCATCATAAATTCGTGCTACCACTTTTTCTATGTGAAATACCTTTTTAGCAATTTGCGCTGCGCAGATATTTGTGCAGTCATCATCTGTCACCGCAATAAATACGGTTGCCTTATCTATTTCTGCTGCTTTCAGTCTTTCCAAATCTGTTACACTTGCAGCCAGCGTCAATCCGCCAAAAGATATAGGCAATTTACGAAAAGCCGTCTTGTCACGGTCAATAATCATAACATCTTTTTTTTGCTCTGATAACTTACCTGCAATGCTTGCTCCTAAGCGTCCACTACCTGCAATAATTGTATAGCTTTTTTCCATAGGCTTATCCTCCATTTCTGTATGTATTATAATTTTTCTGCTGTCAGAATGGTGTGGGAATCACCTCATCGGTGTGAGAATGTTGTGAGAATTTTCTATCCATGTGAGAAACTTGTGAGAAATCGTGATTACTGCAAGAAAGCTGTGAGTAAGACACCTACATTTTATCATCAATCGGATAGGAGGATAATCATTAGTTGATTATCCGACCTTCCACACCACCTGGCATACGGTTCCGTACCAAGGCGGTTCTTTAGTTTTCACATATTTTCAAATAGAACTCTGTGAATGTTGGATACCCCCACTCACGGAGTTTTTCATTATTCAAGGCAAACTGTACCATTCTGTTGTTGCTACAATTCCAGATACCCTGTCGCATAGAAGCGTGCCATTGGATATACTCTTCCTTCATTCCGAGTTCTTTCAGTTTCCTATATCTTGTTTTG
>JAQXIP010000012.1 GCA_029007845.1 Clostridiales bacterium | reverse complement strand
GGAAGCTCGCAGAATATCAGGTACCATGAAATACCCGCTTTCGCTCCATTGAACACGTAGCGGTACTAAGGTTTTGCAAAAAACGCAAAACCAAATGCCGACGTGTTCAAAGGGATATTTTATGGTACCTGATATTTTGCGAGCTTCCGGCGGCTGTGCGCTCATCACGGCTGAACTGTTACCTGCCACCAGAGAAGTTTTAATGTCTTACTGGACACTTCTTTTTATTTTCCATCTCCAAGGCTGAATGCATCATGCACTGCTTCCATAGCTTTCTCTACATATTTCTGATCAATCAGCACGGTTACTTTGATCTCAGAAGTAGCGATCTGTTTAATGTTTACGCCGCAGTCAAATAATGCTTCGAACATCTTAGCTGCAACGCCTGCATTGGTCATCATACCAGCACCTACTACTGAAACTTTCGCTACATTCTTATCCAGATCTACCTTCTGACATCTCAGGCTGCCTTCCCGGTGTCTTTCAATGATTTCAACTGCCTCATCTGCGTTATCCTCTGATACGGTAAAGCTGATATCTTTTGTGCCGTCACGGCCAACGGACTGTAAAATAATATCGACGTTAATGTTATGATGTGCCAGATGATTAAATAATTTGAATGCAACACCTGGCTGATCTTCCAGACCGATTACCGCAATACGAGCTGTATTTTTATCACAAGCAACACCGCTTACAAGCATTTTTTCCATTTTTGTTTCCTCCTTAACAATGGTTCCTTCGTTATTATTCAGACTAGAGCGGACAACTAATTGTACGCCATATTTCTTCGCCATCTCTACCGAGCGGTTATGAAGCACCCCGGCACCAAGAGAAGCCAGTTCCAGCATTTCATCGTAAGTGATCTCTTTGAGTTTTCTTGCATCCTTAACGATACGTGGATCTGCTGTGTATACTCCATCCACATCCGTATAGATCTCACAGGCATCTGCATGAAGGGCTGCTGCCAGTGCTACCGCTGTTGTATCCGAACCACCCCGTCCCAGTGTAGTGTAATTATCATATTTATCAATTCCCTGGAATCCGGTAATCACCACGATCCGTTTCTGGTTCAGTTCCATGCGGATCCGCTCGCTGTCAATCCGTTTTAATCTGGCATTGCTGTAATCGGATGTTGTATGCATTGCCACCTGGAATGCATTTAACGATACTGCAGGAACCCCCATGGAGTCCAGAGCCATAGCCATTAATGCAACCGAAGTCTGCTCACCTGTCGTAAGCAGCATATCCATTTCCCGCTTGGATGCATTTGGATTGATGTCCTTTGCCATATCCAGTAATACGTCTGTCTGTTTACCCATTGCAGACAATACCACAACTACTTCGTTGCCCTTATCGTATTCTTCTTTACATCTTCTGGCAACATTCAAGATTCTTTCTTTATCGGCTACGGAAGTACCGCCGAATTTTTTTACTATTAACATAGCTGCCTCCTAAACATTTTGTATTTTTGTTACAGTTCAGCCATCCTGTATGACAAGCGAATCATGCTTGCATGAACTCACCTGTCACACAGGTTATGAGCAAAGCTAGCTGCACAGCAGTGAGAAAACACCAAAGGTGCGGCTTTGCGAATGGCGTAGGCTGAACTGTTACAATTTCGCTATTTACTTTTCAAACAGATGATTGATCAGTGTATAACCCAAATCTGTGTAATTACCACTCTTCTTAGCTTCTTTTTCGTTGTAGTCCCAGGACTCCTCTTTTGGATCTGTGCTGTCATACAGCATATATGGAACCGGATCCGAAGTATGGGTACGGCATGCAATCGGAGTCGGATGATCCGGCATTACAAGCATACGGAATGGTTCACCTGCTGCTTCCATTCCTTCTTTTACCAGACGGATTACCCGTCCGTCCAGATTCTCAATCGCCTTTACCTTGCGCTCTAAGCTGCCCTGATGTCCCATCTCGTCCGGTGCTTCTACATGAATATATGCAAAATCATATCCATCCTTCGTCAGTGCCTGAACGGCTGCTTCTGCTTTTCCTTCATAATTGGTCTCCAGTGTTCCATCTGCACCTTCCACCTCAATATTGGTAAGACCGGCACCAACCGCAATTCCTTTTAATAAATCAACGGCCGAAATCATGACACCTTTCTTATGATGTTTCTCTTCAAAAGAATCCAGAGCCGGTCTTGTCCCTGCGCCCCAGAACCAGATGGAGTTAGCCTTATTCAAGCCTTTTTTCGCACGTTCCACATTTAACGGATGATTATTTAAAATGTCATAGCTTTTTTTCATCATCTCACGAAGTGCTTCCTGCTTCGGCAGGTATTCTCCGATTACTTTGCCGAGAATATCATGAGGCGGTGTCAGCTCCACCACTTCCCCTTTATCCCAGATCGTCAAGTGGCGGTAGCTGGTTCCAAGGTAGTATTTGTATACATCGGTCTCCAGCTCTTTCCGGACTGCTTCTAATAAGACAGCGGCATCCTCAGTGGAAATCTCACTGGAGCTGTGGTCAACAATGGTTTTTTCCTCATACGGAAGATCATCGTCAGATACTGTGACAATGTTGCAGCGGATTGCAATATCGGTATCTTTCATGTCCACGCCAATGCTTAACGCTTCCAGTGGAGAACGTCCGGTATAATATTTTTCCGGGTCATATCCGCTTACAGCAAGATTGGCCGTGTCACTTCCCGGCTTCATGCCATCCGGAATGGTTTTCGCAAGACCAATCTCTGATTTTTTTGACAGCTCATCCATCACCGGTGTATTGGCATATTCCAGTGGTGTCTTTCCTCCAATGGCATCGATTGGCTCATCTGCCATACCATCGCCAAGTACAACAATATACTTCATTTTATGTTTCCTCTTTTCTCTTCGTTATTCTTCCCTGTTTATTAGAAATTCACACGGATTCTGGATATCATGGATGGAAGTTTACATGAAGCATCTTTAAATGCTTTTTCCGTCATTTCTTTCGTAATAAATGCATATTCTCCGGTAACACCCTCTGCCGTTACTTCTTCCACTTCTCCAAATAACTCTGCTGCCAACGCTTCATTGGCTGCTTTCTCTCCGGACAGGCGGACAAAGAACCGGTGTGATGCTTCATCTACGCTGGCAAGTTCCAGTTTTTTTGTACTCCAGATCGTCATAATATTCTTGCCCATATGTTTTACGGCATCTACCACGTCAGCTACAACAGCGCTGGCAGTTGGCAGTTTTCCTGCTCCACGGCCATAGAACATCACATCTCCTAATACATTACCCCTCACAAAGATGGCATTAAATACATCATTTACGCTGAATAACGGGCTGCTCTGGTTAATCATCATAGGAGCAACCATCGCATATACTTTTCCATCCACCTTCCGGCTTGTTCCAAAAATCTTAATCGCAGCATTCAATGCCTTGGCATATTTAATATCCACGTCTGTAATCTTGGTTATTCCTTCGGTGTAAATATCCTGATAATCCACCTGCATTCCATATGCAAGAGAAGTAAGGATGGCGATTTTGCGGCAGGCATCGTATCCTTCCACATCTGCCTCCGGATTGCGCTCTGCATATCCCTTATCCTGGGCGTCTTTTAATACGGTCTCAAATTCCGAGCCTTCATCTGTCATCTTTGTCAGTATGTAGTTGGTTGTTCCATTGAGAATACCGGTGATTTCTTCAATCTCATCTGCGGTTAAACACTGATTTAACGGACGGATAATCGGAATTCCGCCACCTACACTGGCCTCAAATAAGAAGTTTACGTTTTTCTCTTTTGCAAGTGCCAGTAATTCAGCACCATGGGCTGCTACTAATTCCTTGTTGGAAGTACAAACGCTTTTTCCTTTTTCCAGTGCTTCTTTTACAAATTCATATGCCGGATGTACTCCTCCCATCGTTTCTACCACAACCTGGACTTCCGGATCATTGGCAATAATCGAATAATCGTGAACCAGCTTGTCCTCGATCGGACTTCCCGGAAAATCTCTCAGATCCAGTACATATTTTAAACGGATTGGCTGACCTGCCCTTTTATCGATGCTTTCCTGATTGGTGCTTAACACTTCTACCACACCTGAACCAATCGTACCATAACCTAACACACTTACATGAATCATTTCCTTTTTTTCCTCCTTATGTTTTACCTTTGTAACTGCTTACTCTCTTGCCAGGATTTTTAGTGAATGGATACCGTCCAGCGACTCAATGTCATCGAGCATTTTCGTAACATCCCCCGTATCCGGACAGATTTCCACACTCAGTGTCAGCGAAGCCACACCATTTACCGGAATACTCTGGTGAATGGTCAAAATATTTGCCAGATGTCTGGCCACCTGATTCAGCACCACGGATAGTAATCCGGGAGTGTCTTCCATCTGAATCATAAATGTGATGGTCTTTCCTCTGGCATTGTCATGAAATGGAAAAATATCGTCTTTGTACTTATAAAACGAACTTCGGCTGATGTCCACCGCTTCTGTGGCCTCCTGCACACTCAGAGAGCTTTTTGTCTCTAAAAGGCGCTTTGCCTCCACTACTTTCAGAAGAACTTCGGGAAGCGCTCTTTTCTTAACCATGTAATATTTCTCGTCATCTTTCCTTGTCATATTACCTACCTAAACCTGTATTACTTCATACCCTTTCCCTGACGGTTATTCTTTTCCTTTGACTGTATGCGCAGGAAATACACTTGTTTTCCCTAGAAAGATATACTAACACAGTCTTTTGGGAATTGCAACCCAGGAATTTTCCCTTACAGGGTAACAGGGTTAGTTACTCAAGCTTCCCACATGGATTTTCCCGCAGCCCCCCACCTGCCACCTGGATTCTCCCGGTCTGTAGTCCGCCTGGGACAGACACTCGATTTATGCCGAACCGTGTGCGAGTTAATGCCTCTATACACAAAAGCGGGCACGGGAAATACATGTTCAAGCGAAGCGCGTTTGTATTTCCCGTGCCCAATAGGCTCATGTGCAAAGCCTGGATTATTTATTCGAACGTCTCCAAATATGCATCTTCTCCGCTTCTTTAATCAGATCATCACGAAAATCCGGATGGGCAATGGAAATAATTGCCTCCGCTCTCTCCCATGCAGACAGTCCTTTTAAACATACCTTTCCATATTCGGTTACCAGATAATGGGTATTTGCCCGTGTATCTGTTACAATCGAACCAGGATTTAAGGTTGGCACAATTCTCGATTTTACTTCCCCGTTTTTCGTGGTAAAGGTGGAGGAACAGCAGATAAAGCTCTTTCCGCCCTTTGACAGATAAGCACCTAAAACAAAATCCAGCTGGCCGCCAGCACCGCTGATCTGTTTGATTCCCGCACTCTCAGCATTAACCTGTCCAAAGAGATCGAGATCCACGGCATTATTAATGGACATAAAATTATCCAATGCCGAAATGCTCCGGATATCGTTCGTATAGTCAACCGGTGCGCTCATTACGGCCGGGTTATCATTGATATAGTCATATAATTTCTGTGTACCAGCTGCAAATGCAAATACCTGGCGTCCTTTATCAATGTTCTTCTTTCTTCCGGTAATCTTTCCTGCCTTTGCAATATCCACAAACGCATCTACATACATTTCCGTATGGACACCCAGATCTTTCAGATCGGATTGTGCAATCAGGGAACCAACCGCATTTGGCATGCCACCGATTCCAAGCTGCAGACAGGCACCATCCGGAATCTCTTCCACAATGAGTTTTGCCACTGCTTTATCTACCTCAGAAGCCGGACCGCCACCGCCAAGTTCTGCCATCGGATCATTATTTCCTTCCACGATCATATCAACCTGGGAGATATGAATTCCCTCTTCCATGCCGCCAAGACAGCGAGGCATATTCTCATTCACTTCAACGATAATGACCTTGGATTTTTCACACACGGCAGCCATATGGGAAGCACTTGGGCCAAAATTAAAGTACCCATGTTCATCCATCGGAGCAACCTGGAACATTGCCACATCATTTGGCTCAATATGCTCCCGGTAATAACGTGGGAGCTCCGAATACCGGATTGGTGAATAAAAAGCGATTCCTTCATTGATTGCTTTTCTCTCGATTCCTCCCATATGCCAGGAGTTCCAGATAAAATGATCTTTTGCATCCGGCACATCAAAAACGGCAGGTCTCCACATACAGATTCCACCCCGTAATTTCACATTTTCCAGTTCTTCATAACGTTTTGCCAGTGCCTCATCCAGAACTCTTGGATGTGCGGCACACCATCCATAATCAACCCAGTCCCCGGATTTTACTACTTTTACCGCTTCCTGCGCAGTTGTTAATTTTTTTTGATATTCTTCTTGAAAACTCATAACTAACCTCCTAGTATAACCAAACAGTTGTAACATTTTTATACCATGCTTATACCATACCACAAAATCATCTGTTTTCCAATAGCATATAACTAAAACTTCCCAGGCGGACTCCAGACCGGAAGAGTTCATCTGGCAGGAGAGGGCTGCGGGAAAATCCTTATTGGAAGTTTTAGCAGATAATTCCTACCACTCCTCCAGATATTCACATGCAGCCAGACCGGCCACTGCCCCATCCGCTGCCGCAGTGGCAAGCTGCCGTACTTTTTTCGTACGACAGTCCCCGGCTGTATAGATTCCGGCAACATTCGTATGGCAGTCCTCCTCTGCCTTAATGTATCCCTTTTCATCCACATCTACCAGTCCGGAAAACCGTTCATTATCCGGCATCTGGCCTATGGCAACAAATAATGCATCCACCGGAATCCTTTTCGATGAACCATCGACTGTATTGGCCACTTCGATGGCTTCTAGCTTTTTCTCTCCGTATAATGCAGTAACCTGACTATCCAGCAAAAACTCCACATTCTCTTTTTCTTTTAGAAGGGTTACCTGTTTCTCTTCCCCACGGAACGTATTCCGCCTGTGAATCAGGTAAACCTTCTGACAGATTCCGGCAAGAAAAACCGCATCCTCCAATGCTGTATTTCCTCCACCATTTACCGCTACTGTCCTGCCGCGGAAAAAGGCGCCATCACAGGTGGCACAGTAGGAGATTCCTGCACCAATCAGTCTCTGTTCTCCGTCCAGTCCTAACGGGCGGTTTTTCGCCCCAGTTGCAAGGATAACGCTCTTACCCTCGTATTCCGCCTGATTGGTTACTACCTTTTTTACTTCTTTTCCTTCCTGATCAGGAATGCTTTCGATCTTCATTACCTGTTCAAACCGAATATCCGCTCCAAGTCCTGCTGCCTGCTCGTAAAGATTGGTTGCAAACTCATAGCCGGATATTTTCTTGATTCCCGGATAATTTTCTACTTCCTGCGTATTGATAATCTGTCCTCCATAGGTCTTTTCCTCCAGCACCAAGACCTTTTTTCCCGCCCTTGCAGCATAGATTGCCGCAGAAAGACCTGCCGTACCGGCTCCTACAATCATAATATCAAACATCCTGCTTCTCCTTCTTGCGAAATGATTTCTTTTTATTCCCACAGCTTCCAGCATTCTGGCAGTTTTTGCAGCCGCCTCCCCCACAGCAGCCTCCTTTTTTCATATACCATAACGCTGCCACAATCCATATACCTATTATAAAAAGTACAAAATAACTTTCTGCATTCATGTTCTGCCTCCTATCGGAATCCGGCAAGGACCCCTGCCGTATGTAACAAAAATGCCACAAGCCATGCAATCACGCATTGCACAATGACCACCGCGATTGCGGATTTTCCACCCAGTTCCCGCTTTACTGCCGTAATCGCTGCCACACACGGTGTATATAACAGCGAAAAGACCAGAAAAACAATTGCAGTAAAAGGAGTAAACAAGGCTGTTAACGGATCTGTCGTACCTCCCATTAAAACCGTCAAGGTACTGACAACACTTTCCTTTGCCGTAAATCCGGTAATCAAAGACGTGGATATCCTCCAGTCCCCGAATCCCAGCGGTCCAAAAACCGGTGCGATAAGACCGCCCAGCAAAGCAAGCAGACTGTCCGAAGAATCCGCCACCACATTCAGTCTTGTATCAAACGTCTGCAAAAACCAGATAACAATGGATGCTAAAAAGATGACAGTAAAGGCTTTTGTAATAAAATCCTTTGCCTTTTCCCCAATAAGCTGACAGACACTTTTCGGACTTGGAAGCCGGTAATTCGGCAATTCCATAACAAATGGCACCGGTTCTCCGCGAAATACCGTTCCTTTTAAAAGCAGGGCAAATAATACAGCTACCACAATTCCGGTAAAATAAAGAGCAACCATTACAAGAACCCTGTATTTTGGAAAAAAAGCCACCGTAAACAACGCATAAATCGGCAATTTTGCGGAACAGCTCATAAATGGTGTCAGCAGTATTGTCATTTTCCGGTCACGGTCGGAAGGAAGGGTTCTCGTTGCCATAATTGCGGGAACCGAACATCCGAATCCAATCAGCATTGGCACAAAACTCCGCCCGGATAAACCAATTTTTCGAAGTAGTTTATCCATGACAAAGGCAATTCGAGCCATATATCCACTGTCTTCCAGAATGGATAAAAAGAAAAACAGTACGACAATAATTGGCAGAAAGCTAAGCACACTTCCGACTCCGGCAAAGATTCCATCAATTATAAGAGAATGTACTACCGGATTAATGCCATATGCCGTTAACCCTTTATCACATACCGAAGTAAGCCAGCCAATCCCCAGCTCCATCAGCCCGGACAAAAAGTTTCCAATTACAGAAAAGGTCAGCCAGAAGACCAGCGCCATAATCCCGATAAAAGAAGGAATGGCCGTATACTTTCCGGTAAGAATCCGGTCTATGGCAACACTCCGCTTATGTTCCTTGCTCTCATGAGGCCGGACAACCGTTGCTGCACAAACATTTTCAATAAACTGAAAACGCATGTCTGCTAAGGCTGCTTCCCGGTCTTTCCCACTTTCCTCTTCCATCTGGGAAATAATATGCTCCAGCATTTCTTTTTCATTTTCATCAAGCTTTAATGCTTCCAGTATCAGACTGTCTCCCTCAACCAGCTTGGTGGCCGCAAAGCGGACTGGAATTTTCGCCCGATGCGCGTGGTCATCAATCAGATGAATGATGGCATGGATGCATCGGTGAACCGCTCCACCATCTTTTCCATGTTCGTCACAAAAATCCATCCGTCCAGGCCGTTCCCGGTATTTTGCCACATGAAGCGCATGATCCACTAATTCGTCGATTCCTTCATTTTTCGCTGCAGATATGGGAATAACGGGAATGCCAAGCATTGCCTCTAACTGGTTAATCATGATTGTTCCGCCATTTTCCCGCACCTCATCCATCATATTCAGTGCTAATACCATCGGAATATCCAGTTCAATTAACTGCATGGTCAGATAAAGATTTCTCTCGATGTTGGTGGCATCTACAATATTAATAATGCCTCTTGGACGGTTATTTAAAAAGAACTCCCTTGTCACAATCTCTTCCCTGGTATACGGAGAAAGGGAATAGATTCCCGGAAGATCGGTTACATTGGTATCTTTTCTTCCCCGGATCATTCCGTCTTTCCGGTCTACCGTAACACCCGGAAAGTTACCTACATGCTGGTTTGAACCGGTCAACTGGTTAAATAACGTCGTCTTTCCACAGTTCTGGTTTCCGGCAAGACCAAAACTGATCATTTCTCCGTCCCGGATCTCTTCTCCCCGGATCTTTACGTGATACTTTCCCATCTCGCCCACACCCGGGTGTTCTACGGACTTCACCCGGTCAATTCCTTTTTTCCTCTCATGGGCATCATGGACATCTAACAGCATGATATGGGCAGCATCTGCTTTCCGGATCGTTAGTTCATAACCGCGGACCCGGATCTCCAGCGGATCTCCCATCGGTGCTACTTTGATTAACGTCACTTCTGTTCCAGGTGTGAGCCCCATATCCAGTATATGTTTCCGAAGCTGTTTTTCCTCACATAATACTTCCGAAATAACCGCATCTTTTCCGATCTGTAATTGGGCAAGAGTCATCTTTATCACTCCTAATCATTTCTATATGTGTTCCTGCGCAAAAATTAAACCACTTAACGCTTTTCTTGTCAAGCATCCCCTTTTCTGACACAAACTAAAATTGTCCCAGTCAATCCAAGAAGCACAAGAATTCCTCCGATCCATCCAGTATGAAACCTGGTTCCAATCGCAAACCATTCCGCAAGGGTTCCCTGTTGAAATGGAATCAGTTCAAACACCGCAAGGAGTACCCCCATCAGTCCTTCTCCTGCAATCAGTCCCGAACTGCACAGGATTCCACGGCTTACCGACAAGCCCCGTTTCTCTGTATATGCCCGCAAAAGTCCACCAATCATAATACAGGCACTCGTCTGCACCGGAAGATAAAGCCCGATGGCAAACGGCAATATCGGCACGGCTAAAAGCTGTGCGGTAATCGCAATAAAGACTCCAATCCAGATCAGACTCCAGGGCAGCTTCCCTCCCATAACTCCCTCAACAATCATTTTCATTAAGGTTGCCTGGGGTGCCGCCAGTTCTTTTGAACCAAAGCCCCATGCCGCATTTAACAGATAGAGTACGCCTCCAATGGTCAAAGCAGACACAATTACTCCAATCAGTTCACCAATCTGCTGCCGTTTCGGAGTTGCCCCAAGAAGATATCCGGTCTTTAAATCCTGGGATGTATCACCGGCAATCGCCGCAATGATGGCGATAACCGAGCCAATGGCCATCGCACTTAACATTCCCCCGATCCCCGTGTTACCAGAAAGCTTTAATATGCCGGCTGATAATAAGAGTGTGGCAATGGTCATTCCCGATATAGGGTTATTGCTGCTCCCTACTAATCCCGCCATACGGGCCGCTACAACCGCAAAGAAAAAACCAAAAATAAGAATCAGGATTGTCCCGGTAATCCCCACCGGAATCTGGGGTGTTACGATCAAAAATGCTGCCACAAGAACTATGATTCCAACAATTACCTTCATGGAAAGTTCCTGACTGGTACGTCCTTCTTTCATCCCTTCGGTCTTCTTTCCGGTTAATGCTTTCATCGAATCCCGAAAGATTCCCACAAGCATAGGCAAAGATTTGATCAGACTGATCATGCCGCCTGCTGCAACCGCACCAGCCCCGATATACCGGATATAATCATTCCAGATCCCCGCAGCTCCTTTTGTGTTCCAGATCTCATATACCGGAATATCAGCCGGATACAATATCGTATTCCCGCCAAATATCCCAATAAGCGGAATCAGGACAAGCCATGCAAACACGCCACCCGCAAACATAATTGCAGAAATGCGGACACCACATATATAACCAACACCCGAAAGTGCCGGATATACGCTCACACCAAACTCTGTGCCTAGCGAACGAAGCACCACATTCACCTCACCGGATGCCAGCTTAAGTCCATCGGTAATCCATTTTGCCGCAGCAGCGATTCCCATAGGGAGGAAGACAAAAGACGATTCATTCTTATTTTCTTCTCCAGCCATAAGGACTTTTGAACATGCGGTTCCTTCTGGAAAAGGCAGCCGCTCGTGTTCCCGGACAATCAGTGCTTTCCGAAGGGGAATCATAAATAAGATACCAAGAATTCCTCCTGCAAGGGCGATTCCGGCGATTTCCAGTATTCCCGGTGTATGGGTTCTTCCTTCCTTTGCCCAGATAAAAATAGCCGGAACCGTAAAGATTACACCTGCTGCCAGACTCTCGCCGGCAGAACCAATTGTCTGAATCATATTACTTTCCAGGATCGATTTTCGCTTGCAAAGCACCCGGATAATTCCCATTCCAAGCACAGCTGCCGGAATGGACGCCGAAACCGTCATTCCAACCTTCAATCCCAGATACGCATTCGATGCACCAAATAAAACCGCCAGCAAAATTCCGGATACAATGGATGTCACTGTAAATTCCGGTTTTTTCTCCTCATCCTTAATATATGGTTCAAACATAGGCAACTCCTCACAATTCTGTCATAGTCATGCCTGCATCATCAGACATGCTCTTATAACTGTCAGATTGCCCCTTTTTTCTCAAACTATTCATTCATTCCATAAAGCAGCGCATTGCAGATTGCCGCGGCAATATTACTTCCTCCTTTGCGGCCCCGTGCCACAATATAAGGAACACCTGCCTCCATAATCTGTTCTTTTGCATCCACCACATTGACAAACCCCACCGGTACACCAATAATAAGCTTTGGTTTTATCTTTCCCGCCTTAATCAGGTCGTACAGATGAATCAGCGCAGTCGGTGCATTGCCTATTGCAAAGATGACATCCTTCTTTAGCCTGCATGCCTTATCCATACTGGCCACTGCTCTGGTCGTTTTATTTTTTACTGCCTCTTTCGCCACATCCTCGTCACTCATAAAACAAAATACTTCTCCACCATATGCCGCCAGCTTTTTCTTATTAATACCTGCCTTTGCCATCTGGGTATCCGTTACAATCACGGCACCGTCCCGGATGGCTTTCTTCGCAATTGCCACTGCATCTTTGGAAAACTCCAGATTTCTAAGATAATCAAAATCAGCGCTGGTATGAATGACCCGTTTGACGACCAGAAGATTTTCCGGGGCAACCGGATAATGTCCCATCTCTTCCCCAATGATCTCAAAGCTTCGCTTTTCAATCTCGGCAGGAAGCATCGTGTCCCAATGGTATTCTTTTTCTATCGGATCCGGTGTTCCCATTCCAAGAATGTCATAGATTTTCTTAAGATCCAGATGAACCCGTACGGCATCCGCAAGAAGATCAAACTGTTTTTCTTTATAAGCCTTATAATTGGCAGCCGTTTTTTTCCCAGGGTTAACCCCTTTCCTCTCGCATAACATTGTGTATAACGCCTCACGGATTTCCTCGGAGTCAAAAAAACCATGTAAGTACGTTCCTGCCACATTGTCCAGCACGAAACCATCGTTTCCCTCTTCTACATTCTGAAATGCAGACAGGGATAAAAACGGCACGGCACGATCTCCATCCGGAACCGACTGTCCCATGTGAATCTCATAACCAGATACCCTGCATCCGCAGAATTCCCGGTAGATTCCCGGTATTGTGGAACATACGGTTCCATCTCTCCTTGTCCTTTGCTTCTCCCCCGTAAAACAGGTACGCATTGGAAGAAGTCCAAGCCCCATAAGGCTGCCGCCGCCATCATTTCCCTCTGGATCCTCCAGTCTTGTCCCAAGCATCTGGTAACCGCCACAGATTCCAAAAACCGGGACTCCCTTTTTGGCAAGGCGGATAATCGCTGCATCCAGTCCATTATTTTTCAGCCAGCAAAGATCCGTCATAGTGCTTTTTGTCCCCGGAAGTATGACCATATCCGGATTCCCAAGCTGCTTCGTATCGGATACATATCTAAGGCATATGCCCTCCGAGATTTCCAATGCCTGGTAATCAGTAAAATTAGAGATCTTGGGGAACCGGATAACCACTATGTCAAACAGTTTTTCTGTGTCCGGTTCCGAATTCCCAGAAGCAATATTCGTATCGTAAAGACACTCTGCCAGACTGTCTTCCTCTTCCAGATGGACATCCATAAGATATGGGAGCACCCCAAGAACCGGTGTATGACAAGTATTGGCAAGCATCGTAAGACCATCATCAAGAAGACTTTCGTCTCCCCGGAATTTGTTAATCACAAGTCCCTTTATCCGGGCCTGCTCCTTTTTCTCAAGCAGGGCAACTGTTCCATAAAGCTGTGCAAACACACCACCCCGGTCAATGTCCCCCACAAGAATAACCGGAGCATCCAGAAGCTCAGCCAGTCCCATATTCACAATATCATCCTGTTTCAGATTTATCTCTGCCGGACTTCCTGCCCCTTCTACTACAATAATATCTGCTTCTTTTGACAGTGCTTCATATGCTTTTAAAATATCTGGAATCAGGCTTTTTTTCTCTGCAAAATAATCCACCGCATTTTTTTGTCCGCGCACTTTCCCATTCACAATTACCTGGGAGCCCTGATCCGATGTAGGCTTTAATAAAACCGGGTTCATGTTTACCGATGGCTCAATCCCGCATGCCTCTGCCTGCATCGCCTGGGCACGTCCCATCTCCAGACCATCTTTTGTCACAAAAGAATTCAGTGCCATATTCTGGGACTTAAAGGGCGCCACCCGGTAACCATCCTGGGTAAAAACACGGCATAACCCTGCCGCCAGAAGACTTTTTCCCGCACCAGACATCGTTCCCTGCACCATAATTACTTTTGCCATGTTTCCTCCTGGTCCCTGGCCTTTTCTGCCAGTCTCTTCATTCCATTCACCAGTTTTATATTCTCTTCATGTGTCCGCACCGCAATCCGGTAATATCCTTTTTTTAGTGACAAAAAATTACTACAGTCACGAATCAGAATTCCCTGTTGTAACAGCTTTTCATAAAGCATTGTATCTCCCCTAAAAAACAAAAAGTTTGCCTCTGACCCATACAGGCAGTCAATCAGGGGATTGTCCTTTAACTCCTCACGCAAAAAAAGCCGTTCTTTGTCGATGAGGTTTCTGGTACGGAACAGATACCCCGTATCTTTCGCTGCTTCCCTTCCAACAATTTGTGCCACCTGGGAAGTACTCCACTCTGGAAGAACGTTTCTTATTTTTTTTAGAAGAACCGGATTGCCTGACAGAAGATACCCAAGCCGCACTCCTGGCATGGCAAACAACTTTGTATAAGCTCGAAGCACGGCAAGACAGGAATGCGTTAACAGATATGGTTTCAACGTACGCTCTTCTTCCGTGGAAAGAAACGGCAGAAAGCATTCGTCTACCACAAGAAGTGTTTGATTTTGTTCACAACGCTTTAAAATGTCATACATGCATTCCCTTGCAATCGTTTGTCCGGTTGGGTTATTTGGATTACATAAAAACACCAGATCAAGATCAGTGGTAACCGAATTAAGAATCTCTTCATTTACCTGAAATCCATCAGACTTATCCAGCTTATAATAGCAGATTTCACAATCCACATTGCGAAGTGCCTTCTCATATTCCGAAAATGAAGGCTCTACAAGCAATGCTTTCTTCGGTTTTACGGCATACACCAGTCCATAGATCAGTTCTACCGCACCATTTCCTGTAAGAATCCACTCTGCCGGCACTTTCTCCCATTCCCCGATGGCTTCCCGGAGAAGCGTACAGTCCGGATCCGGATAATATTCCAGCATATCTGCCATCCCCGCAAAGGCTTTCTTTGCCGGTTCGGGCATTCCCAGGGGATTGATATTGGCACTAAAATCATACCGGACACCGGCACGATACCGGTTTCCCCCGTGTTCGGGAAGCATTTGATGCTTGTATTCTTTCAACTTTTTCACCTCACAACTGATACAATAACGAAAAAAACAAAAATGCCAATAAAACCATCAGCCCTTCGGAGGCAAACATCAGACGGTTTGCCCGTAGAATATCTTCTGGCTCAATATCCCGTGTCCTGTCACCAATTAGCTCTTTGTGGCAGACAACTCCAAAATAACTGGCATCTCCTGCTAGTTCTATCCCAAGCGCACCTGCACACACGGACTCCGTCTGCCCGGCATTCGGGCTTTTTTGTTTCCTGCGGTCCCTTTTCCAGATCCGGATTGCGCCTCTCCAATCATATCCGCACAAACAGGACGCGATAAGAAAAAGAATAGCGCTGATTCTGGCAGGAAGATAATTGATCACATCATCCAGCTTTGCCGCTATTTTACCAAAATTCTCATAGCGGTTATTCCGGTATCCAATCATGGAATCCATAGTATTTATTGCCTTGTAAAAAAATCCAAGCACCGGTCCGCCCAGCAAAAGATAAAATAGTGGTGCTAATACTCCATCTGAAGCATTTTCTGCCACTGTTTCCACACAGGCTTTTGTTACCCCTTCTTTGGATAATTCTTTTGTATCCCGTCCAACAATCATAGAGACTGCATAGCGGGCATCCGAAAGTTCTTTTTTTGTCAAAGCTACATACACCTTCCGGCTTTCCTCATACAAGGAGCGGGCGGCAAGAATCTGCCCACACATTACAACCGATAAAAAAAGCTTCAGATATGGATGAATCCATCCAGCAAAAAAAAGAATCAGTGCCGGAAGAAAAGCCGATAACGCAATCGTAACGATAGAAAGGATTCCTCCCACAGCAATTTCCTTTCTCTTATCCCCAGACCGGTTTTTTAGAGGTTTTGAAAGATCCAGAGAAAAAATCTTGCATAAGATTTTTTCCAGCCACCCAATCAGGCTTCCAATCCCCATAACCGGATGCCATAATCCTTTTGGATCCCCAATCAGGATATCCAAAAGCACCCCCAAAAGAATCACAATCATCCGTTCCATCTGCCGCCTCCGATCTTAGCAATATGCGTTAATCTTAACGTATCTTTCATAAACAGCACCTCACAGACATAACCTTCCCGGTTTGGACACTGCCAGTCAAAATAATCTTTGTGAGGACTGGAAAAACCATCCAGGACTGCCATAATCGTTCCACCATGAACCACAAGCCCAATCATCCGGTCAATGGGTTCTTGTTTCCATTCGGCTTTCATAATCTGATAAAAGGCACGCTGGCACCGCCGCTTAAATGCTTCCACCGATTCTCCTTCCGGAAATGGAAGGGTTCCTCCACTATCTACCCAGTCCTGGTATTCCTTTGTTCCATTTAATTCCTGGTAATTATGATATTCAAACCTTCCAAAATCACATTCCCGAAACGCTGGCACGATCACTCTCTCTGGCTTTCCAGGATACAGGTTATCCTGATTCCATAGGCAGTCAGCAGTCTCAATGCAGCGGCGCATCGGGCTGACATACAACTTCTGGACTTGCGGTCCGATGTCCATACAGAGTCTTTTTTTCTCCGATTCTAATAAAGACTCATCAGTCCGGCCTACATACCGCTTTTCCATATTTCCTTTTGTCATTCCATGCCGGATTAAATATACGTTCATTCCTTAATCACCATTCCAATTCCACACAGCACCCGGATTACCTTTTTTGCCTGGCTGGCAAGATAACAGCATGCTCTTCCGGTCTCTTCCCGGTATTCCCGTTCGAAAGAATCCACCGGAACTACCCCACATCCAATTTCCGTGCTGACAATCACAACATCCGGCTGCTCCTTTAGAATGCTTTTCGTTTCTTCCATCGGATCTTTTCCCTGCTTCATCCACTCCCGGACTTTTAAATGAAAGTCAAAAAGCAGCTTTTCCCCATACTGCTCCTTTGCATAGGCTTCCTGCCCCTGCCCGGCTCCTCCAAATATAAAAATCATAGCAAACCATCCTTTCCTTTATCCAATCCAGTGAGACACAACTGCCCCAAATAGCATCGCACTCTCGCATACCTGCACAAACCAGCCTGCCAGATCCCCTGTAATCCCGCCAAAGATCCGGTATGACATAAACCGGTAGTATAGAAACGTAGAAAAAGCAGCCAGAACTACCAGACCTCCCGCCAGGGGACTGATTACAAGCATCGCAGACACAGTAGATAAACACACGACACCCAGCACGGCCAAAGAAACTTTTTTTTCTGAGGCAGTTGCAAATGCCGCCAAAGTGCCTCCTTCTTTTGCTCCCCGGAACGTCACCGCCGCTATGGCGCTTAATACACGGGATAACACATACCCCAGAAAGACGATGGTTCTTTCTTTTCCGGTAATCTCACTAAAACACCCAAAGGAAAACAGGGTAATGGCAACGCCCCAGATAATGGCAAATGCCCCTGCATGTGGATCTTTAAGAATCTCCAGCTTCCTTTCTTTCGACTGATAGGAACTTTTTGCATCCACCGTATCAAGAAACCCATCCATATGGATTCCACCAGTATAAAAAAGAGGTAAAAGCGTTAATACCGCACTTTTTAACAAGATTCCGGCATGCACCCAGTCCAGCATCGCGCATACGGCAAAAGAAATCAGGGAAAGCACAGCTCCAACAAAAGGGAAGCAGCACATCACATACCGGGAACGTTCTTTTGTCCAGGAAACCTGCGGCATAGGAAGCTTGGAATACATAGAAAATGCAATTATGAGAGAATACATGGCAGTTCTCCTTTCACACTCAAAGGGATGGAATAAACCACTTCCACTACTTTGTCTGCACGGTTTGCAAGAGCTTTATTCAGCCAGGCAAGCTGATCCTGGTATTCTCTTGTGTAGTCATCATACCAGATCCCATCACTAAAAATTTCATTTGTAACAATTACAAGGGCTTCCACACGTTCAGCAAGTCTTTCTACCTGGCTAAGAATCCGTTTTCCCGCCATTTCATCCGGCAGCGTTCCCATTCCGCATTCATTTAACAATAGATTTGACATACATTCTAAAAGAACAACCGAATGTTCCGAAAGAAGAAGACTGTCCAGGTTTTCATAACACTCCACCGTGCAGAACCCTTTTCCTTCCCGCATAGCCTGATGGCGCTTCACCCGCTGCAGTCCTTCTTTTGTAACCGGACGCATCGTTGCAACGTATACAAGAGTTTCTTTCGTTCCTGCCCTTCGTTTTAAGTCCACCGAAACCGCTTCTGCATAGGCAGATTTTCCGCTTCCACTGCCACCAGTGATTAGTATCACAGTTCCACTTCCTCTCCTGTATCATAACGCTCATATGCCGCAATCTGGTTTGCCTCAAACGTTCCCATCTGCTCATAGACCCGGCATGCCATCTCAATTAACGGAATCAGGGCAATGGATCCGGTTCCCTCTCCAAGCCGCATCTTTCCATGAATCACCGGTTTTAATCCAAGACTTTTTTGTGCCAGTTTTCCTGTGATTTCATCTGATTCATGGGAGGCAATCACATAATGTCTTGTACGGTTGTCCAGACGGTCAGCCACCAATGCAGCAACCGAAGAGATGGCTCCATCTATGATAACCGGAATCTGATACCGGACTGCGCCCAGAAAACATCCAGCCATCCCGGCAATGTCATATCCTCCCAGTTCACATAATAACGTAAATGCATCCGCATCTTTTGGAACCCGTGCCACCGCATCCCTTACAACCTGAATTTTATGGGCATAAGCCTCATCCGAAAGTCCCGCACCCCGTCCGGTTGCCTCATTTGCCGGTATGGACAGTAATGCCGATGCCAGTGCACTCGAAGGAGTCGTATTTCCGATTCCCATCTCTCCGGTTGCAATGATATCATACCCCATCTCTTTACATGCGCCCACTAATTCCACACCGGTTCTCAATGCCCGGATGCACTGCTCTTTCGTCATCGCGCTTTCTTTTAATATATTGCCTGAACCACGGGCAATCTTTTTGTTCACCACCACATGCTGCTTTAGTTCCTTTTCCGGATACTCCTCTGTATCCATACCAATATCAATGGGATATACATCTACATGAGCAACATCTGCCATCTGGTTTACACTGGAAGCTCCCTTTGCAAAATTTTCGCTGACAGTTTTAGTGACCGAAGAATCGGTCTGGGTTACCCCTTCCTTTACAACACCATGATCGGCACACATGATAAGAAGTGCCCGTTTTTCCTGTTTCACCGGATGAACCTGTCCGTTTATATAAGCCATTTTTGATACGATCTTTTCAAGCCTGCCAAGGCTTCCGATTGGCTTAGCAATCTGATCCCAGTATCGTTTACTCTGGGTGTATGCCTGATAAGAAACACACTGGCGTAAAAATTCATAGATCATGGAAGGATTACTGTAATAATAAAGGTGTGGAAATCCTGCCATCAGTGTGCCGGTTCCATACCCACATTCGTAACAGACACGGGACTTGCCTGTATCGTCTTCTCCCCGCCCAGGTTTTTTTGCCAAAAAGAAGTCTCCATTTCTCGTACTGTCATAATAATGGAATTCATGTCCCCGAATTTTCTGGCCTTCCTCTCCAAAAATTCCCGGCTTTTTTAACGTCAGGGATACATAGCCAAATCTTTGCAATCGTTTTTTCATCACTGCTTTTCCCGGCACAATACCTGCCATAGAACAGACCGTTCCCTGAGGTTCTTCCATCTGGTCATGAAGATATAGAAAACCGCCACATTCCGCAAGGCATGGCATAGCCTGGCGGATGCTCGTCCGGATGCTGTTTCGCATCATGCTGTTTTCTTCTAATTTCTTAGCATAAAGCTCCGGATACCCTCCTCCCAATATAAGACCATCGGCATCTTCCGGAATACCATCATCTTTTAACGGAGAAAAGAAAACAATCTTTGCCCCCATCTTTTTTAAAAGCTCCATATTATCTTCATAGTAAAAACAGAAGGCTTCATCTCTTGCCACCGCCACCGTAACCGGCTTATGAAGCTTTGGAAGTTCCGGCTCCTCACAGGAGATAGCCGGTGCTTTCGAGGCAGCGAAAAAAAGCTTCTCAAAATCCAGATACTCCTTTGCCATTTCCCCAAGAAGGGTTATTTTCTCGTCGAGGTCGTCCAGTTCATCCGGCGTCTTCAGCCCAAGATGACGGCTGTCAATCAATGCGTCATCCAATCTGGGAAGATAGCCAAATACCGGAATCTTTAGCTCTTCCTCAATCATCCGGGCTATGTCCGGGTAGATCGATGGTGCAATCTGGTTTAAAATCACACCACAGATCCGGCTTTTACTCTGGTATTCGAGCATTCCTTTTATCACCGCCAACAGAGACCGGCTCGACCCCTTCGCATAAACGACAAGAACAACCGGGGTATCGGTAACGCATGCCACATCATAAGAACTTGCCTTTAAATTCGTTCCTGCAAGGCCATCATAATACCCCATGACGCCTTCCATCACAACCAGATCCTTTTTTTGTGCATGACTGCCAAGCAGATATCTGGTTGTATTGTCATCCGTAAAAAAAGTATCCAGATTGATCGATTCGATACCTAGTACCTTCTTATGAAACATCGGATCAATATAATCCGGTCCACATTTACAGGCAAGCACCTTTTTTCCCATATCTTTTAGTGCCTTTAAAATTCCCATCGTAACCGTTGTTTTTCCACTTTGGCTTGACGGCGCTGCAAGTAATATTCTTGGCACATTGATCTGCATCTTAGGTTTCCTCCTTTCCTGTAAGGGTAATCACGGTAACCGGATTCTCCCCATTCATCATATGATATCCCGAAACCTTCCGGCTTCTTGAAACCTGAATGGTCACCCAGTCCTTTTCTATCACAATTCCTTCCCGGACTGCTTCTAACACCGTACTCACAGTTTCCTGGGTGATGGCGTTCACCACAATCCGCACAGACGGATTTTTTGCCACCAGTTTTTTTAAAATGCCGGTCAGATTTCCACCGCTTCCCCCAATAAAAGCATGGGTTGGTGCCGGCAGTTCTTCCATCGTATGAAGTGCCTCACCCGGAATGACATGGATGCTGTCGGTATGAAACTTCACCACATTGCTATGAAGAAGCTTAAGTGCTTCTTCTTTCTTCTCCAACGCATAGATACCGGAAGGTTTTCCAGACAACGCACAGGCGATGGATACCGATCCGGTTCCCGCCCCAATATCGTACACGACACAGCCTTTCTCTAACGCAAGTTTCCCAAGGGAAACAAGACGGACTTCCTCTTTCGTCATGGGAACCTTACTTCGCAGGATCCTCTCGTCAAGCGGTTTTTGTTCCTCACAGATCTTCTCCGGGGATAGTTCCAGGTAGACCAGTGCCAGTTTTTGTACCCTCTCCGGACTCTTGTAATTCTTTGCAACGTGAACCGTGATCCGTTCATCCGGATAAGACAGACTTTCTCCCAATATCATTTTTGTATCTTCATACCCATACTGGCATAATTCTTTTGCAATCCGTGCGCCATCTTCCCCATCACTTAACAGAAGACAGAGCCTGTGGGACTTTCTTAGGGTATCTGCCACATCAAGGTCTTTTCCGTGGATACTTTCAAAGGTTACCCCTTCCCATGGTACACCGATCCGCCCAAGAAAATAGATGGGAGAAGCGATTCCGGATACGGTTTTCACCCGGTACGTGCCAGCTTTGCCGTTAAGCAGCCTTTCCATCCCGTTCGCACCAGAATAAAATCCAGAATCCCCGGAATAGGCAAGTACAATATTTTTATAATGGGGATGACATTCCAGCCATGAGACAATCTCTTCTTTTTTATAAAGAGAAACGTAGCATTTCTCCTGTTCGATGCCATACAACTCCAGCAACCGTTTACAGGCTTCTAACATGCGTCCGGCACCAATTACGACCTGGCAGCGGGATAGTGCCTTGACTGCTTCCACAGTAAACTGATCGTTCCCTCCCGGACCGATAGAAAGAAGCACCACTTCTCTTTGCCGTGTAAGATGATAGGTAGTAATTAACCGTTTCAGGGCTTCCTCTTTCGATACTCCTTTTTCTTCCGGGCATTCGGGGTTGTTCTCTTCCGGGGTTTTAATGACCACAACCGTCATACAAGCCTCTTTCGCTGCCTGGATTTTTTCCAGAAAGCCGCCATTTTTCCCAGAAGCTTTTGTCACCAGATACCTGGCATGTGTCATGCGAAACTGGGCAAGATTCAGCTCCATAGAAAAAGGTCCCTGCATACAGCATAGGTTTTTTCCATGAAATCCCATGTCACAGCAGGCATCCATCACCTCTTTTGTGGACAGAACCCGGGCATAGCAGCGTTCTTTATAATCAGGAAGTTTCTGAAATTCCCGTAATTCTTTACTTCCAGTTGTTATAAAAACCGTTCCCTTCGTATGAGACAGGTATTCCACCGCCCCTCTGACATCCGGCACTACCACCATCCCGGCCACCTCTTCAAAGGAAACCGGCCGCCAAACTCTGATATAAGGCACATTCTGTGTCTTGCAGGCTGCCTGGATGTTTCTCGTGGCAATGACAGCATAAGGGTGGGTAGCATCGACAACCTGGTCAATGTCATGCTCCTTCATAAAAGTACACATTTCCTCTTCATCCATCCGCCCGGTATGAAGCAGAAGGTTTGGATCTGATGGCAACAGTTCCCCACCATACCCGGTTGCTGTGGAGTAATGCACGATAACATCATACTCTGCCAGTTCTTCTGCCAGCTCCCGTCCTTCTTTTGTACCACCAAATAACAACAGATTCATCGTTCCTTGTTTCCTTCCTTCACAATTACCGTTGTAAGATAAGGCATCATTTCCTTGTTCTTCACCAGTTCTTCTACTCCATCATAACAGACCTCGTCCTGCATTCCACAGTTGGATACGGCATAGATCTCACATGGATGGTTCTTCTCCCATTTTTCCAGATTCTCAATGAAACCCTTTAACGTTCTGCCGGATTTCATAAAGATTTTCGTTCCGGAATAGGAAAGGGCATCTTCTCCCTGATAGGATGCCGGGATAATATGAACTTCCTGTTCTTTCTCAGATAAGCCAATCTGCAAAGTGGCAGCAACGGCACAAAAAGAAGGGATTCCGCTGACAATCTGCGCCGGATGCCCCTCCCGCCGGATTCTCTTATGAAGAGCCAGGTAGGTAGAATACACCGTTGGATCTCCTATGGTTAAAAACGCCACATTCTTTCCTTTATCCAGCAGATCTAAGACCTGCAAAAGAAGTTCCTCATAATGTGCTTCCAGCGTTTCCTTGTCTTTTATCATCGGGAAAGGCAGACAAAGGACTTCCTTTTTGTCAATTTCCGGCCATGCCTGTTTTATAATACGGTAAGCATGGCTTTGTTCCTTGTCTTTGGTAGGGATTGCAACAAGATCACATTTTTTTATCGTGTTTAATGCCCTGATTGTAAGATCTTCCGGATTTCCAGGACCTACTCCGACTCCATATAATGTTCCACTCATAATCGATAACCTCTTTTTGTAACCATCTTTCCATTCCGGATTTCCGTCTGGCTGTTTCCAATAAATACGGTAGTAAACATGTCTACTCTGGCTTCCCGAAGTTCCTTTAGCGTGAGAATCTCTGCTTCCTGTCCCTCCCGTCCAATCTGCCTTACATAACCGCACACCGTATCATCTGTCTTTGATTCCAGCATGATATCACAGGCTTTTTTTAGATAATCTGCCCGTTTTTTGCTGCACGGGTTATAAAGACAAATGACAAAATCCGCTTCAGAAGCAAACCGGAGCCGTTTTTCTATTTTTTCCCACGGTGTGAGAAGATCACTCATACTGATCACGGCAAAATCATGCATCAGAGGTGCACCAAGCACCGCTGCTCCAGATACCGCCGCCGTGATCCCCGGCACAATCTCCACTTCCACTTCCGGATAGTCTTTTTGTAATTCAAGAACAAGACCTGCCATCCCATAGATTCCTGCATCCCCGCTGCAGATGACCGCAACATCTTTTCCTTTGGCCGCTTCAGAAAGTGCAAGCTGACACCGTTCCTTTTCTTTCCGCATCGGTGTGGAACCATATTCTTTCTCTGGAAAGGCTTTCTTTAAAAGCTCTACATAGACCGGATACCCAACGACATAATCCACCTGCTCAATGACCGAGACTGCCTCTTTTGTCATCTGGCTTTCCTTTCCCGGTCCCATCCCCACTACAAAACATCTTTTACTCAAAAACGCACACTCCATTCTTTCTCTGCAACTGCCAACGTTATTTTATCACCAATCGTTTTCGAAACAAGAAGGGTTCCACCTTCTGATGCCAGCACTGCAGAGCGCTCACATACATTATCTACACCGGTGACCATTTCTACATATGCCGATCCATGGAATTCCCCCAAAGTCCTTTCTAACTGTTGTTTTGTATAGGTCAAAAAAGGAATCCCTAATTTTTGTGCAAGCAGGATTAAACCCGGTTCTTCTTTTTTCCGGTCAAGACTTGCAATGGCCCGTACCGCCCGAAGGCATAGCCGGTTCTTATGCAGGGTTTCCTTAAGAAAGGCCTCCAGCTTTTCTTCTGAAACTCCTATACGGCATCCCATCCCAACAACCAGTGATTTCGGAACAAGATGCAGGGAATCGTCTGCCACATTTCCTTTTTCTGGAAGAGATGCCGAGATATAGATCTGGTAAGAATCCATTTTTTGAGGAGGAACATGAATTCCCTCTGGAACTGTACCCTGTACCGATTGACAACCGGCAGATAGTCCTACCGTCTTCCCCGACAAAAGAGCAGAAGAGATCTGTTTTGCCCGTTCTCTGCTTGTAATCCACAGGTTATTTTTCTTTGCAAACTCGTCCACCGCAAACACAGCATGCAGATCGGTAGCCGTCGTGATCACAGGCTCTCCGCCAATGATTTGTGCAATCTCTCTTGCCAGTTCATTCGCACCGCCCATATGTCCGGATAGAACAGGAATGACATGCTTCCCCATATCATCTACTACAACAACCGCAGGATCCGTATATTTATCCCGTATATACGGAGCAATACATCGGACTGCAATCCCAACTGCTCCAATAAAAACGAGCGCATTCTGCCTGTCCATGTCCATTCTTTCTTCCATATAGTATTGAGTCCACCGGGACAAAGGCTCTATTTTCTTTTGTTCGATCTGGTGCTTTCCGGAAAGTCCTGTTTCAATCCGGTGTTTCACATCCATTCCGGACCGGGTAAATGCTCTGCATGCAACTATCATGACGGACTTCTTCCTTTCCGGTATTCCGTAGTGAATTCCGGGGCATACAGCCTGGAATACTCCTTTAACCCATTGAGGATATCACCTACAATAATCAGGGCGGTCTTATAGATGCCCTCACGCTTCGCCGTTTCTTCCAACGTCCCTACCGTACATCTAAGAATACGTTCCTCCGGCCAGGTCGCTTTATAGACAATCGCTGCACTCTGGTCTTTTTCGTATCCCCCCTGGATCAGCTCTCTGGATAACTGCCCAAGCATTCCGGTACTTAAAAAGATTACCATCGTTGCCTTATGTGCTGCAAAGCTTACAATGCTTTCCCGCTGTGGTACCGGCGTCCGTCCCGCCATCCGGGTAATCACCACCGACTGGGACACCCCCGGCAGGGTATACTCTGCCTGAAGGGAAGCAGCTGCGCCACAAAAGGAACTGACTCCGGGACAGACTTCATATGGAATCTTTTTCTTGGAAAGTTCTTCCATCTGCTCCCGGATTGCCCCATAAAGACACGGGTCTCCCGTATGAAGGCGAACCGTAGTTTTTCCTTCCTTTTCTGCCTCCGCCGTCACACCTATTACCTCTTCTAACGTCATATATGCACTGTTATGAATGATACAGGTTTTGTCTGCATATTCTAAAAGCTTCGGATTCACTAAAGACCCTGCATAGATAATGACGTCTGCTTTCTTTAATAATTCCATTCCCCGAACCGTAATCAGATCCTCTGCTCCCGGCCCTGCTCCAACAAAATACACCATTTCCTTTATCGACACATCCTTTCTGCACCTTTTGTCATTCCAAGATAACCCATTTTCTCGGAAAAGAGAACAACTCCCACTCTCAGCCCGTCTTTTGCCCGGTATGCCGTCTTTTCCTCAATCGCACGAAGAATTCCCTCAAGAACCTGATTAAGGATTCCGGATTTCTCACATAGACAAAGAGCCTGATCCGTTGTAATACAGGAGAGAATCTCTTGTACCAAGACCGCTCCTCCACCAGATAAGGCTGCATAGACTCCAATAATCTCCATCCTTCCATCTGCCACCTTAGAGTGGGTATTCATAATCCCTGCTGCCAGCTTCACCAGTTTTCCGATATTTCCAACGATCAGTAAGTCCTCAAACTCCAATAAAGATGCCAGATCAATGGTTTCACCAACAAAATTACTGCACACCACCAGTTCCCAGTCCGGCAGTTCTTTCTGTTCTTTTACATACCGTTCCCCATAATTCCCTAACACTGCAATCAGCTGTTTTTTTCCTTTTGCGGCAATCACTTTCATTTCCGCTTCAATCGTATCCACCAGTGCCTTTTCACTCATCGGTTCCACGATTCCGCTTGTACCAAGAATGGAGATTCCACCCTGAATTCCAAGACGAGGATTAAAGGTTTTTTTTGCGATCTCCTCTCCACCAGGAGCATAGATCAGCACTTTTATGCCCCCTTCGTAATCCACTTCTTCCATCACCTCGGATACTGCATTTTGAATCATAAGACGGGGAACCCGGTTAATCGCCGCCATTCCCGGTTCCTGCCAGAGACCGGGAGCACTTACCCTGCCGATTCCCTCTCCTCCATCAATCTCAATTCCTTTCGGAATTCTTTTTACCAGGGCATAGATCGTAAGTCCATCCGTCACATCCGGGTCGTCTCCACTGTCCTTCACAATTCCACAGGAAGCTTCCCCATCCGCCATTTTCGGATCTACTACCGGAAGCTGAAGGGAGATTCCAGCAGGCGTGACAATCCCGATACTTTCTGGAATCATACCGAAAAAAAGCCCCATCGCTGCCGCCTTTGCCGCTGCCGCTGCACAAGTCCCGGTAGTATAACCGCATCGGAGTTTTTTCTGGTTTTTCCACACATACATGCCATCACCTCCTGGTTAATAAACAAAATAATCCATTCCCGTCTCATCGGTTATTTTTTTTATTGCAAGCCCAAATACCTGCTCAATGATACTGCTTTCATAGATTTCCTTTACCGTTCCAGCTTTTTTCAGCTGTCCGCCATCCATAACAAGCACCTGATCCGCATAGCGGAATGCAGCATTCAGATCATGAAGAACGGTAATCACCGCTTTCCCCGTCTTCGTTAACTGCTTTAATTCTTTCATCAGTTCCTGCTGGTACTTCACATCCAGAAAGTTCGATGGCTCATCGAGAACAAGATGGTCTGCCTGTCCTGCCAGCGCCATTGCCAGATACACCTTCTGCCGTTCTCCACCAGAAAGCTGTGCCACCGGTTTTTCTGCCAGACCGGCTACCCCCATACGCTCCATAGCCTCCATACTGATCCGGTAATCCTCTGCCGAATAGTGTCTTGGATAAGAAAGATAAGGAAAACGTCCATGGAGAACCATCCGGTATGCGGATATCGATGGAGTATTGCGGTTCTGGGGAAGATAAGCAATCTTTCTTGCCCGCTCCTTTTCGCTGAAACAAAAGAGCTCTTTCCCATCCAGAAGAATCCTGCCACTCCCTACATGGGATATCCCCATCATAGCCTTAATGAAAGTACTTTTTCCACTGCCGTTTGGTCCAATGATCACCGATAAACTTCCTTCCCTAAAAGTTGCCGAGACATCCCTGATTTTCATTTTTTTTCCATAACCGGCATCGATATGCTGATAGGTAATCATTCTAGCTTCTTCTCCTTTGGCGAAATAACAGATAAATAAAACATGGTGATCCAATAAAGGATAAAACAATTCCAACCGGAAGTTCAAATGGCTGGAAAAGTGTTCTTGCCAACAGGTCACAAATCACTAAAAAAACAGCTCCTAAAAGTGCAGATATGACAATCTGGTAACGGCCTTCCTCTCTGGAAAGAATCCTTGCTGCATGAGGAATAATCAGTCCCACGAAGCCAAGAAGGCCGGCAAAACTCACCGATGCTCCTGCAAGAACTGCCGCCAGAACCAGGAACAGAAACCGGTAATAACGAACCGGAAGCCCAAGGGAATGCGCCGTATCTTCGCCAAGAGACAATACTTCCAATTCATTATGTAGACAAAATGCCAGGAAAACAGCTGTCAATATTGCAATGGAGGCGGGAATCAATACCTTTGTATTCACCCCGTTCAAACCGCCAATCCGGAACCCATTACTTCTGGTCAGGGATTCGGAACAAAACGTGTACACCACATCTGTAGCTGCGCTTAGCATACTGTTAATCGCTACTCCTGCCAGCACAATCGTAATCTTTGATGACCCCGTCTTTTCTGCGGTTTTGTATACAACAAGTACTGTAATAAGTGCTCCGGCAAATGCGGCAAGAGGCATTCCGTTATAAGCATCCGGAAATAGCGCAGAAAATAGAACAACCGAAAAACCAGCTCCTGAATTCACCCCGATAATATTCGGTCCTGCCAGAGGATTCCCAAGAATCGTCTGAATGATCGTACCGGAAACAGCCAGTCCCATTCCCGCCAGTGCTGCCCCACATACCCGTGGAATCCGGACATAGCGAAGGACCCTCTCCTGCATACTATAAGGTTCTCTTCCCAAAGCGTGAATCAGATCCCCGAAGGATACCGATACCGTACCAATACAGATACTGACTGCTAGCGACATAAGCAAAAGGATCACAAGCAGCATGACCAGCCATCCTTTTTTTCTTGTGCCACAGCGTCTTTCTCTGCTTTCTGTCTTTCTCATGATGTCATCCTCCTGCTTTGTGGTTCACTTTTAACGTCCGCATGGAATTGATAATCGCAATCACAGAAACGCCTACATCCGCAAAGACCGCTTCCCACATATTGGCCATGCCACAGGCACCAAGAATCAGTACAACTGCCTTAACCCCTAATGCAAATACAATATTTTGTTTCACGATGGATAAGGTTTTTCTGGAAATCCGCACAACCGAAGCAATTTTTCTCACATCATCGTCCATGAGAACAACATCCGCTGCCTCGATTGCAGCATCCGATCCCATGCTTCCCATGGCAATACCGATATCTGCTCTCGTAAGCACCGGTGCATCATTGATTCCATCTCCTGCAAATGCCAGTTTTTCTTTTCCCTTCTTTTTCTTTAGAAGCTGTTCCACTTTGGCAACTTTATCCTGGGGAAGAAGCTCGGCATGCACTTCATCAATTCCAAGCTCCCCTGCAACCTGATCCGCTGTTTCTTTCCGGTCACCGGTCAGCATGACGCAGTGTTTTACCCCGACTTTCTTCATATCCCGGATAGCTTCTTTTACCCCCTCCTTTACCGTGTCGGAGATCAGAATGGTTCCTAAAAATACGCCCTGTCTTGCCACATATACAACCGTTCCATTTTCCTTACATGGAATATAATCAATTGTTTCTTCTTTCATCAGTTTTTCATTTCCAACCAGTGTTTCTTTTCCATCGATCCGTACACGGATTCCATGTCCGGCGATCTCCTGTGCATCCGATATTCTAGAAAGATCCAGTGTTTTCCCATAAGCCTCCTTAATAGAACCGGCAATCGGATGATTCGAATATCCTTCCCCTAATGCCGCCATTTCCAATAATTCCTCTTTTAACACATTTTTCGGATACATTTTTGATACCTTGAACTCTCCTTTGGTCAGAGTTCCGGTTTTATCAAATACAATCGTCGTCATCTCTGCCAAAGCTTCCAGATAATTGCTTCCCTTTACTAAAACTCCAAGCCTGGAAGCGGCGCCAATCCCTCCAAAAAATCCCATTGGAACCGATATCACTAACGCACACGGACAGCTGATTACAAGAAAAATACAGGCTCTCTGTATCCAGTCTGAAAAAACTCCTCCGAAAAGAAGTGGTGGAAGGATGGCAAGAAGAACGGCTCCGATCGTTACCACCGGCGTATAATACTTTGCAAACCGGGTAATAAAGTTTTCCACCTTTGCCTTCTTGCTGCTGGCATTTTCCACAAGTTCCAGAATCTTTGCAACCGTAGAGTCATCAAACTCCTTCGTCACCTTCACTTTTAAAGTTCCGCTTCCATTGACACAACCGCTGATGATCTCATTTCCAGCCTGGACTTTCCTTGGCACGGATTCTCCAGTCAATGCCGCCGTATCAACCAGAGACTCTCCTTCCATTACCACTCCATCCAGTGGAATCCGTTCTCCCGGTTTCACAATGATGATGTCACCCACTTCCACATCATCCGGATCCACCTGTCTGAGCTCTTGATCCACTTCTATATTGGCATATTCCGGACAGATATCCATCATATCCGAGATTGACTGGCGGGATTTTCCAACGGCATATCCCTGAAACAATTCCCCTACCTGATAGAACAGCATAACGGCAACCGCCTCGGAATACTCTCCCACACCAAATGCACCAAAGGTAGCAATCATCATAAGAAAGTTCTCATCAAACACCTGTCCATGGCTTATATTCCGCAGCGCCTTATAGACAATATCGTATCCAATGACCAGATACACAACAAGATAAATAAGAATTGCCGCCCAGTTCGAACCGGTCCCATCCGGCCAGATTGTGTGTTCGCCAACCACCAGAACTGCCAATACAACAAACGTAACAATGATACGCGCCAACATCTTTTTTTGTTTTTTTGTCATTGCTTCTTCTCCCTGCTACATTAATATCTCACAATCCGGCTCAATCTTTGCGCATAAAGAAACCACTTTCTTCATAATCTCATCAAACTGCTCCTCTTCTGCCTCAATGGTCATCTTCTGGGTCATAAAGCTCACCGATGCATCACTGACGCCTGGTATTTTTTTGATTCCTTCCTCCATCTTTGCCGCGCAATTCGCACAATCCAGATCCTTTAATTTAAATTTCTTTTTCATCATCATTCCCTCTTTCTTTCCTTATTCTTCAATGTGTTCCCTTCCCTGGGCAATAATCGTGCTGACGTGACCGTCCGCCAGTGAATAAAAGACAGACTTTCCTTCCCGCCTGCTGCTTACCAGCTTGGACTGTTTTAAAATCTTTAACTGATGAGAGATAGCTGACTGGGTCATATTAAGAGCCTGTGCCAGATCACAGACGCATACCTCCGCCTTGGATAGTACAAATAAGATCCTGAGCCGGGTAGAGTCTCCATATGCTTTAAATAATTCCGCCAGATCATATACTTCTTCTTCATCCGGCATGACATCCTTGACAACATCCAGCAAATCCTCATGCACGCAAAATGTGTCACAGCACTCCACATCATTCATTGCCATTCGTTTCACCCGCTTTCCGAATATTTTTGACGTTGGCATCATGCAAACATATTAACATGTGTTCATATGTTTATGTTACATCTTCTTACTTCATATGTCAAGCACCAAAACTTCCCCTGTACTTCTTACACAATCTATGCTATGATAATGATAATCTGGTTGTGTGGATGGTTCGTATTCCTGCCATATGAGAAAGGGAGGAATTATCTATGAACCGCACAACAACATTCCTTGGATCTTTATTATCCATAATCTGCCTGCTTGGCACTCTGTTTCTTCCAATTCCGGAACAATCCGCCTATGCGAAACCAAAAAAAGCATCAAGTTATTCCATCATCATTTTGTCGCACTATTCCAAGTCGTTAGCCATCGGGGACGAATTCGATCTGATTGCAGTCTCATCAAGTACAAAACGGATTAGCTTTAAAAGCAGCAAATCATCGGTTGCCTCAGTAAATTCTTACGGGCATGTCATTGCAAAAAAATCAGGCACTGCAGTCATTACTGCAAAAAATGCAGGTGGAGAAGCCAGCTGCCGCATCACCGTAACACCTACCAATATTCAGTTAAGCAGTAATAATATCTCTTTAGATGTGGGGTACTATGCCAAGCTTGATGCATCTTCTTCGAACGGACATCCGGTAACATTCCGCTCTAGCCGTTCTTCAATCGCAACCATCAGTTCTACCGGAAAAATCTTTGCAAAAAAGCCAGGTATCACGACTGTGACCGTATGCTGTGATGATACGAAAATCACATGCAAAATCTGGGTCAAATCCCCCATTGTCACGTTAAGCAGCACCTCGGTCACTCTATCCTGTGGGGAAACAACAAAGCTAACCTGCACTTCTACTTCCCGCAGCATGCCAAAATGGAAAACAAGCAAAAAAAGTGTTGCCACTGTAGATGTAAACGGAACCGTATCCGCCATCAAGCGGGGCAGTGCTGCCATCTCGGTTACCATTGACGGAGTCACCAAAAGCTGCATTGTAACAGTCGAATAGCCACACAGCAGGAACGAATCAATTCCCACAGCCAGATTTTCTTTCAGGGAGGCGGCCTTTGTTCTGTTTCGTTCTTACTCCCGTCAGGATTGATTTTCTTTTAAAACCAGTACGTCTCCATCTTCCAGCACAGTGCTTCCATTTGGAATAACAATATCATCCCCACGCTCAATCATAACCACCAGTTTTCCCTGTCCGAGATTCAGCTGTGCTACCCTTCTGCCTATCCATTTATGCGGTTTGATAAGCGAACTGCAGCCAGTCCCTTTCTACAAACATGTTACTTCTTTTCCCGAATTAATTTCACAATCTGAATTACAAACGTTGGTGCAAAAGCCAGACAAACCACCTTGAAAAACACAGAGAGGGATATGGTGGATACGCTGAACATTGCATGTAAAACCGGCACATACAGCACGGTCGTTAATAAAAGAATTCCACATAAAAATGCCAAAATGCTGTACGGATTGGAACGAAAGCCAAGCCGGATGACCGACTGGCTGTTGCGGCAGTTAAAGCCGTGGAACAGTCTTGCCATGGTCAGTGTTGCAAATGCCATAGTGGATGCCGTGGCAGCATTCTGTCTTAATCCCATGTGGAACGCAGCCATCGTAGCGGCTGCGATTAATGCTCCCTGTACAATCATATTCCATACAAAATCTTTTGTCAAAAGTCCCGTAGACGGATCTCTTGGTTTCTCTTTCAGTAACGTTTCATCCGATGGTTCCATTCCAATAGCAATTGCCGGAAGAGAATCCGTTAAAAGGTTCATAAACAACAGATGAACAGGAGCGAACGGCATCGGAAGACCCATAAGACAGGCATAAAGGACCGAAATAATACCAGCCATGTTTCCAGATAACAAAAACAGAATGGCGTTTTTGATATTCCGGTATACATTTCGTCCATTGGTTACTGCCTTGATAATGGTGGCAAAATTGTCATCGGAAAGAATCATGGATGCTGCATCTTTTGATACTTCCGTCCCGGTGATTCCCATAGCGACACCGATATCCGCCTTTTTCAGCGCTGGAGCATCATTTACCCCGTCACCCGTCATGGATACAATCTTTCCTTTTCTCTGCCAACTTTCCACAATCCGGATTTTATTTTCTGGTGATACCCGTGCATATACCGATATCCGACTGATTTTTTCATCGAATTCCTCCTGGGAAAAGCCATCCAGTTCAGCTCCGGTAACCGCCAGATCTCCTTCCTTAAAGATGCCGATCTTCTTTGCAATGGAAACCGCTGTAATCTTATGGTCTCCCGTAATCATTACCGTTCGGATTCCCGCCTCTCTGGCCTGTTCCACCGCTTTTGCTGACTCCTCTCTTGGCGGGTCAATCATTGAGATTAACCCCAAAAAAGTAAACCCGTCCTCGGCTTCTACATTTAACACTTCCTCCGATTCCTTATAGGCAAATGCCAGTACCCGCAGTCCATTCTCAGAAAAGTCCCGGTTCTTTATTAAGATATCCGTGCGGTCTTTTTCTGTCATTTTCCGCACACCGCCAGAATCCCGGATTGTATCGCACCGTTCCAGTAAAACATCCAGTGCTCCTTTCGTAAGTATGGTAGAAACTCCATGCAATCTGCATTTGATACTCATCAGCTTACGGTCAGAATCAAAAGGTATTTCTTCTAAGCGCTTCACCGACTCCCGGATATCCTCCTCGCTCATCCCACATTCTTTTTGATCCTTTTCATTCTGCAGCACAACCTGACGGAACATCTCTAGAAGGGCATATTCTGTCGGATCACCAATTCCCTTTCCATCTACAATACTGGAATCATTCGAGAGGATCGCATCATATAGAAGATACCGGTGAAGCTGGTTTCCCATCTCTAACTCCTCAGGCTTTAATACCTTTCCATCTATATAAATATCCTGTACCGTCATTTTATTCTGGGTAAGGGTACCCGTTTTATCCGAACAGATTACAGATACACAGCCAAGGCTTTCCACCGCCTTCAGCTCTTTGATAATGGCATTTTCTTTTGCCATTTTCTGCGTTCCAAGTGCCTGGACAATCGTCACAATCGAACCTAATGCTTCCGGGATTGCCGCCACAGCCAGGGCAACCGCAAACATAAACGAATCCAGAAGATTCATCTGGCGGTACATACATAACGCAAATACAAGAAGACATACCCCGCATATCAGCACAGCAAGCCGTTCGCTAAACTGATCCAGACTTTTCTGCAGCGGTGTTTTACGCTCTTTTGCCTCATTTAAAAGCCCTGCAATCTTTCCAAGCTGCGTATCCATTCCGGTCTGCGTTACCAGAACCTCTGCTCTTCCAAGAGTAACAAGGCTTCCGGAATGCACCATATTCACCCGGTCTGCTAACGGCACATCCCCCTCAAGCACTCCGTCGGTTTTCTCAATATTGGCAGATTCTCCCGTCAGAGAGCTTTCATTTACCTGAAGGGAATAATTATGAAGAATCCGTCCATCTGCCACAATCAGATCGCCAGCCTCTAAGATCACCACATCTCCAGGCACCACTTCCCGGGATGCAATCTCTATCTTTCTTCCATCCCGGATTACTTTTGCACTTGGGGATGAAAGCTGTTTTAAGCTGTCCAGGGATTTCTGTGCCTTCACATGCTGAACGGTTCCAATTACTGCATTCATAATGAGAACTGCCACAATTACAATCGTACTGTCCATATTGCCGGAAAACATGGATATTCCCGCCGCAATCAATAAAATAATTACCAGAAGATCGCAAAACTGCTGAAAAAAGATCTGTATCATTCCCTTTTTCTTTCCCTCTTCCAGTACATTCTCTCCCTTCTTTAGCCGGATTGCTTCTGCCTGGCTTGAAGAAAGCCCTTCCCTTGTTACTTCATACTCCTGCATTAACTCCTGTACCGATTGATTCCAACATTCTTTCATTGTACACATGTACTCCTTTCTTAAAACCTGCTTTCCAGAAAAAAAGAAAAAGAAGAACAAAAAAACTTTTACCGCACAACAAAAAGTGCGATAAAAGTCTTGTTCTTCTTTCAGTGTACTCTCCGGTTACTGATAACGTGATGACGAAAAGTACAACACCCTTTTTTCACTTGGATGCGAACTACTCCCTAATATCAGAACCATCGTATCATAGTTTTTCCGGTTCGGCAACCCATTTTTTACAGAACCTTACTTCCATTTGCCGTCAGCCCTTCCTCATTCGAATCAATCAGCTGCTCCAGATTATCAATAATCGGGCGCATCAAAGGTGAGATTTTCTCCTTCTTCGTTTTTCAGCCCATCCAGTTCTTCAATAACAGCCAGCGGAATAATAACCTGGTTTTCCTCATGCATCCGTCTTCCTTCTACCATAAAGAATAGCCCCTTTACAAGTAAAGAGGCTATCTTTCTTCTGCAAAATATAGGTAAAGAATCACTCTGCTTTGGACACTTTTCCAAAGAGTTTCTTTAAGCAGCTAAATGCTACGATAACTCCAAGAACCATCAAAAGCACTGCAACAATCAGCTGTAAACCGTCTACCAGAAAAACTGCAGTATGGTTTGCCACATTACCAACCAGCGCAATCGTTTTCTGGATTAACGCAGTAAAGGTAACCGCCAGCATAAGAAACATTGGTATGTATAATGTCCATCCCGTTCTGCCGGTTGTTTTTAAGAATACCGCAAGAGCAATAAGCACAAGTGCAGCAAGAAGCTGGTTTGCAGACCCAAATAATGGCCATATATTATTGTACCCGCCCAAAGTAAGCAGATAACCAAAGAATAACGTAATCACAGTTGCAAAGTATTTATTTGTCAAAACCCGCTGCCACATAGTCATCTTTGCCGGATCCGTGCTATCTCCATAAAACAGTTCCTGGAAAGACATACGACCGATTCTTGCTACTGAATCCAGAGAGGTAAGAGCCAAGGCTGATACACACATCGTCATAAACACTGTCGCAACCTGAACCGGTACATTCAGCTGTTCCAGGAATCCGGCAACTCCTGCGGAAAAAATTGAAAACGGTGTCCCCTCCGGCTTTGTTCCATCCACTGCCACCGCACCTACAACAACCAGTGCAACAATTCCCAATAACGATTCCACAACCATGGCACCGTATCCGATCATCGGCATATCTTTTTCATTGCTTACTGTTTTCGATGAGGTTCCAGAGGAAACAAGGCTGTGGAAACCAGATACCGCACCACAGGCAATCGTTACAAAAAGGGTTGGGAACAGTCCGTTTCCCCCTACAGAAAATCCATTAAAGGCATTCAGTTTCATCACCGGATGTGCAGCGACAACACCAACTACAGCACCGGCAATCATGCCAAGAAGCATAAAAGTTGTCATGTAATCTCTTGGCTGCATCAAAAGCCACATCGGCATGACGGAAGCCAGGAACAGATATGCCATTACAATATAGATCCAGGCATTTTTTGATGCATAGATCGGGAACTTCATTCCGATTGCAAACATAGCCACTAAAAGAGCAATGGCAACAAGTGCTTTTACGATTTCATTCATCTTTCCGACATATTTTTGAATGAGTCCAAACACAACAGCTACCACGATAAAGAGCATTGAGATGGAAGCTGCTGCAGAATGTGCATATGCTGTTTCTGAATCTGCAACCTCTTTTCCAGCTCCGACAAAGGTTCCTGCAACCATGTCCGTAAAAGCAGCGATGACCAGAAGGGTAAACAGCCAGCAGAACAGCATAAACAGCTTTCTTCCAGCTTTTCCGATGTATTTTTCAATAATCATCCCCATGGATTTTCCTTCATTTTTAACGGACGCATACAGTGCTCCAAAGTCCTGGACGGCACCAAAGAATAAACCTCCAATAATGAGCCAGAGCAATACCGGCACCCATCCAAATACCGAAGCCAGAATTGGTCCGGTAACCGGTCCTGCTCCGGCGATCGAAGAAAACTGATGGGAGAATACCGTAAATTTTGATGAAGGTACATAGTCCTCTCCATCTTCATGGGTATAAGCCGGGGTTTTTGCCGTCTCATCAATTCCCCATTTTTTTGCCAGCCACCGTCCATAAAGAAGGTAACCAGCACCTAGTGTTACAATTCCGATTAAAACAATCACTAATCCATTCATTGTCTTTTTCCGTCTGCTTGCAGACTTCTCCTTTCCCTAATAATCAAGTAATACATCATTATGTATGCAGAAAGCCGGTTCTTATTACCTCATACAGATAAACAGTGCCCCGAACAGCAAAAAAGGCTTTCGTCTCCAGGCATGCATTCTTTTACATACCCAAAGACGAAAGCCAAAAAAATCGTTCTTCCGCGTTACCACTTTGCTTGTTGTCAATTCAATCAATCAGCAACCACTCTGTCTTATCTTTGCATAACAGCATATCTGTATGCCAGCAATAAGCTTCTAGATAACGGTAGAAAACCGGTGACACCTATACTTCCCTGATTCCAGGAGAATTTCAGTGCACTGCTCGCAGAGGATAACATTCAGGATTCCATGTCATCTCACACCAGCCGATGACTCTCTGTCAAGGAATACCCCCTGATATGTCTTGTTCTGTTCATAGCATTTCTTTCTGTCCAACCACTGTTATAGCACCATATGTTTTATCTGTCAACAAGAAAAACCAAATTTTATTCCAATATTTGTAACAGTTCAGCCGTGACGAACGCATTCATCTACCGCCTTATAGCACGATTTGCTTTTTCACATTACCACCATTCCCGTCAATCAGAATACATCGAATATTGTATCATGATATTCCTTTATTTCCAAATTCCATTTACTACCCCCTTGGTAAACTGTCTGCCACACACAACGCCCCCCATCCCACCTGGCTGTTGGGATATTCCTGAAACCCGGGAAGTTTTCTTGCGCCACGGATGAGATAGGCCTTTACCTTCTCCCCATACAAAAATGGATCATTGCCACGCACAATCCCCCATTCCATCAGAAGTGCTGCCCCTCCGCTTACAAAAGGAGCTGCCATGGATGTTCCGGACTTCGACTGATAGCCCCCGCCTGGCGCAGCGCTCATAATCCCAACACCCGGTGCGCAAAGATCTGGTTTCAACTGTCTCCCGGCAGTCGGTCCTCTTCCGGAAAAAGAAGCATACTGACTGGTACGGGGATCATAGGCAGAAACGGTGATCACATCATCTGCCGTAGAAGGAATCGTCAAAGTATCAGAAAGAACCGGTGATAGAAAACGTGTAGCAGGATTCAGCACATTTCCCGATTGAAGCCAGATATCATACCGGCCGTCTGCGATTCTTTGCGGGTAAAAGTGAATCCGCCACACACCATTCGTAACATCTGACTCATATCCGGACAAAACAAGATAAAGTTCCTGCCTCAATTGATACGGAGTTGGTTCCCCATACAGTGCATAAATCTTTGTATCACCCATCGAAAAATTAGAGATTCCAGGTGTCATAACCCATCGTTCTCTCGATGGAGACTCCAGAATAATCTGCATTTCATCTGCATAAGACTTCCAGATCTGGAAACTGACACTCGATTCCCCTAGTCCAACTGCCAGTTCCACAACCGTTTCCTCTCCCTGTTGTAACGTTCCACCTTGATGTTTTCCAGTATCCCCTTCATTTCCACTTCCCGTTACGACAGTAATCTGCCCCAGTCCCAAAGCTTCATCCAGATACTGCTCCACCAGTGTCTTTCCGTCATGTCCACCATAAGAATTACCAAAACTCAAGTTTAAAACAAGCGGCATCTTAAGTTCATTGGCTGTACGGATACAGTACTCCACTCCCTCCATCAGTCTTGTGGTCTGTGGAAAGGAATCACCAATTGATGTTCCCATTTTTACCACTAACAGGGTAGACTCCGGTGCCATTCCCCGGTAACGTCCACTGCTGGCGTTCCCATTGCCACATGCAATCCCTGCCACATGTGTTCCGTGCCCGCTTATATCCCTCTCCGGTACCAGATTCAGACGCTCCTGTCCGGTAACAAGCAGTGCTTCATTAATCCGTTCCCGGGTAAATAGTGCTCCATTCCCAAACCCCTCTGGCGGGGGCGGAAGCAGCTCTCTGGCCTCCTCTGTAAGTCCTTTGCTCTCCTTGGACAGAGTCTGATCCCAGATGGCATATATCCGGCTCTGATAATTTCCATTTTCATCTCTGACACAAAAATCGGGATGGCTGTATGCAATCCCGCTGTCAATGATGCCAATCAGCACCCCTCTTCCAAATAAAGCCGTATCCGGTCTTACAAGTGGAGCCACGCAGGACACTGCCACCCCGACATCCAGCATTTCATACAGCCTTTTTGGCTTTTCCACAAAGATAATCTCCGGATATCCGGTTAACAAAGGAATCTGGCTTTCCAAAAGCGTGATCACTGCATATCCATTGGATAACAGGGTGATCTGGTCTGTCAGTTCCTCACGAACCTGTTCCAGCGAACCGGAAAAGCGAACCAGAACCTCCCATTCCTTTTTCTCTGGTTCATATCCAACCGCAAGATCCGGCGTCTCTAAGCGTTCCTCTTCCGGAATTGAGACCGCCAGTCTCAGTTCCTGATCAATCTTCTGGTTCTCCTCTTCACCTGCCGCCATATCATTTCCACCTGTTTCCTTCTGATTAACAGTATATTGAAAACAAGCCGGAAATGACACTATCACAAGTCATTGATCTGGCTATGGATTTCCTCCACTTTCTCACGCATATCCAGAAATACTTCTACCAATATCGGTTCAAAATCTGTTCCACTGCCCTCTGCTATTATCGCAAAACACTTGTCCAGCGGCATAGCATCCCGGTAACACCGTTTTTCCGATACTGCATCAAACACATCCGCGATGGCCATAATTCTTGCACACAGAGGAATCTCTTTCTCTTTGCGTCCTTCCGGATAACCAGCTCCATTCCACTTCTCGTGGTGATAGCGGGCCACCTGATAAACGATCTCTCCATACTGTGCCCTTCCAAGATGCCCAAACGTATCCTGTACGATTTTCCCACCACTGACCGTATGCTGTTTCATTTTCTCATATTCTTCCGCCGTTAATTTTCCCGGCTTCTGCAGAATCGCATCCGGTATCGCAATTTTTCCGATATCATGCATCGGGGCAGCCAATAAAAGGTCATTCATATAGTCTTTCGTGAGGATATTCCGGTAGATTCCCCTTCTTCTCAGTTCCTCCGCAAGCAGCTTCACATACATGGTAGTCCGTTTGATATGCCCTCCCGTACTATCATCCTTATTTTCCACAAGCGTCGCAAAGCCCATTACCATCTCACTGTGATAATAGGAAAGCTTCTTCATGGCTGGATTCTCCTGATTCAGATATACACCTAAGATTACAATCGTAGGAGCCATACAGCTAATCAGGGACTCCGGATACTTCATTTGAAACGCTGCAATGCCGCCGATGACTAAAAGATAGGTAAAAATAATCACCCGTTTATGGCTTTCAATATAACTCCAACGCCAATAAAAGATTCCGATGGACAGCAAAATGTATACTGCTGCCATGATAAAACACGTGTAAACAGATATTCCCATAGAATAATTGGTAATGCTGCCTCTACGGAATTCCAGTGTTCCTATATTAAACACAACAACCAGAATATTGACAAGAAACGGAAACCAAAACAAAGCCTGTCTTGATTTTTTCTTTGGGATTCCATCCGTAATTGAGAGTGTATACCAAAACAAAAAGAATGCCACCGCATCCAGACCGATGAGAAAACACATATGTAACAGCCGGTTTGCAGCCAGACTGATCTCGTCCTGATGATTTACAAAATATGCAGTCAGCATATCAAAAAATATGCTGACTATGCCAAGTACCAGCAGTCCATCAAAGGTGGAACTGCGGTACTTTATAGGAAGACTTTTCCGTTCCCTGTAATAACAAAATGCAATATATAAAACGATTACCAGACATCCGATCTGTAACTTGCAAAACTCTATCATATGCTCCTATTCATCCTAACATCATATAAAAATTCTTCCTAAATCATACTATAGAGACTGGATTTTATCAAGTTATTCTTTCTGGACAGTATGATTTCCAGCTGGTATAATAATGATTACTATTATCTTGATTATATTCCGCACATATCAGGCAGGCGGAATACGGATCAATGTAACAGAATATGTGGAATACATGGAGGTGTCTTATGGGTATTTACAAATGCAAAATCTGTGGTGCAATTTATGACGAAGAAAAAGAGGGAACACCAGTAAGCGAGCTTGCCTGCTGTCCGGTATGCAAGCTTCCGGTGTCCAATCTGGTGCCGGTTACGGATTCCAAAGACTATGACAAACCGCTGCCAGCATCCAATCCGGACAAACTGGACTATGACCGTTCCACCGCACGGCACGATACGTCCTGCCGCTACATGGAAGAAATCCACGAAATGGCTGTAACCGGCAAGTCCATTGGCGGCTCAATGGGCACAAAGATGAAGATGCCCGACTGGGATGATATCCTGCTGCTTGGGGCACAGCTGAACCCGCCACCATTAAACAACGACGATGATGTAATTACTACCACAGTCATCGGAAAACACGCCAAGAGGCCAATGATTCTTAACAATCCCGTGTACATATCTCATATGTCATTTGGAGCATTATCCAGAGAAATCAAGATTGCTCTGGCGAAAGGCTCTGCCATGGCAAAAACTGCAATGTGCAGCGGTGAAGGTGGTATTTTACCAGAAGAAAAAGAAGCATCCTACAAATACATATTTGAATACATTCCAAATAAGTATAGTGTGACTGATGAAAACCTGCGTTCCTCCGATGCCATCGAGATCAAAATCGGTCAAGGGACAAAGCCGGGAATGGGAGGACATCTGCCAGGGGAGAAAGTAACACCTGAGATTGCCCAAATCCGCGGAAAGAAACCGGGAGAAGACATACAAAGTCCCAGCAGGTTCCCAGAACTCAACTCAAAAGAAGATCTCCGGGATATGGTAGATATGCTGCGCAGAAGGTCAGATGGCCGGCCGATCGGCATTAAAATCGCCGCTGGAAATATTGAGCGGGATCTCGAATACTGTGTCTTTGCCAATCCGGATTTTATTACCATCGACGGCAGAGGTGGAGCTACCGGATCAAGTCCTCTTCTCTTAAGAGAGGCAACATCGGTTCCAACGATCTATGCATTACACCGGGCAAGAACTTATCTGGATTCTGTTCATTCTGACATCTCACTGGTTATCACTGGCGGACTCCGGATATCAGCTGATTTTGCCAAGGCTCTGGCCATGGGTGCAGATGCGGTTGCCATAGCCAGTGCCGGACTGATTGCTGCTGCCTGCCAGCAATACCGGATTTGTGGAAGCGGCAGCTGCCCGGTAGGTATTGCCACACAGAACCCGGAGCTTAGGGAGAGACTGTCTATCGATGCCGCTGCCCAGAGAGTCGCAAACTTTCTAAATGTTTCTCTGGACGAACTTCGAATGTTTGCCCGGATTACCGGCTGTCACTCTGTCCACGACTTGTCCTATCGTAATCTTACCACAACAGACCGGGATATCGCCGAGTACACGAACATCCGGCATATCGGCCAGCCATCCTTCTAACCAATGAATATTCAGCTGGGCTGTTTTGGACGGATTCAATCTTCCTCCAAAAAAAGCTCCAGCTGGCGGCATACTTCACAGACCGGCAGTCCCACTACATTGTTATAATCCCCTTCTATTCCAGTAATATACTTTGCAAACAATCCCTGAATCCCATAACTTCCTGCTTTATCCAGCGGATCTTTTGTTTTTACATATGCCTCGATCTGCTGCATGGACATTCTGGCCACATGAACCTTTGTGTGAACAGCAAAGGAAACGCTTTTTTTCGTCTGATTCTCCTGACGTTTTATCAGGGTAACGCCGGTAATGACTTCATGGGCATGCCCACACAGACCGGAGAGCATCTTCACTGCATCCTCCTCATCCTCTGGCTTTCCAAGAATCTGTCCCTTGTTTACCACTACGGTATCTGCTCCTAATATAATGCCTTCTTTTATTTCACTGGCAACTGCTTCCGCCTTCTGCCTGGAAAGATCCTTTACCACTTCCTCTGGAACGGTCTGATCGGTCTGCTCCTCTACATGACTGACACATACTTCATATTCGATTCCCACCTGGGTTAATAACTCCCTGCGTCTTGGGGAACCTGATGCAAGAATTAGCTTCATCCTGTTGATTCCTTTCTCATGTTTTACGGGTCACAATGTCATACTTTTTCATGCAAGCATGAAACGTATGACCTTTTGACCCCATGATGCCTACGAATTGCTACGCACTTCGTGCTCTCGCAATTCTAAAACATTCGAAATCCGCCCTGTTCGGGCTACTTTCTCATGTTTTACGGGTCACAATGTCATACTTTTTCATGCAAGCATGAAACGTATG
>JAQXIP010000011.1 GCA_029007845.1 Clostridiales bacterium | reverse complement strand
CTGGGTGAGATAAAGAAAAAGGGAATCAAAGGGGTGAAGGCAATCATCTATGGCAGGACGCTATTTGTGGTGCTGGCATTTATCGTGCAGTTTGCACTGGTCATTGCCTCCTATGTGTATCTGAAGGATTACAGTATGGCTGTCTATGCAGCCTTTGTAATCATCGGGATTCTGGTAGTTTTACATTTGTTTAACGGAAGAGAAAATCCGGATTTTAAGCTGGTGTGGATGCTGCCTATCCTGATGTTCCCTGTCTTTGGTGCAATTTTTTATCTTTATATCCTCATGCAGCCTGGTACCAAAATCATCCGGAACCGATTGGAAAAACTGGCAGGAGAGACAACGGACTATGTAAAACAGGAGGAATCTGTAAAAGAAGCATTAAATCGGGAAAGCGGATTGATGGCGCATTTCTCAGATTACATGTACCGGTTTGGGCATTGTCCGGTCTATGGGGAAACCCAGGCAAAGTACTATCCATTAGGGGATGACCAGTTCAAAGATATTCTGGCGGAATTAAGAAAGGCTGAAAAATTTATTTTCCTGGAATACTTTATTGTAGAAGAAGGAGTGATGTGGAACTCCATTCTGGAGATCCTTAAGGAGAAAGCAAAGGAAGGCGTGGAAGTCCGGGTTATGTATGACGGCATGTGTGTACTGGCCTTACTGCCGTACTTTTATCCACGGCTTTTACAGGAGGATGGCATACAGTGTAAGATGTTTTCTCCTATCCATCCTCTTTTTTCCTCTCACTATAACAACCGGGACCACAGGAAGATTCTGGTGATCGACGGAAAAGTAGCATTCACAGGTGGAACCAATCTGGCGGATGAATACATTAACCAGAAGCATCCCTTTGGGCATTGGAAAGATACTGCAGTCATGTTGAAAGGCAGGGCGGTGGAGAAATTTACCTATCTTTTTCTGGAAATGTGGAATATATCAGAGCAAAAACCGGAGCATTATGATCAATACCGTTCCCCAAAGCAGGAACAGATCAGACAGGATGGTTATTTTATCCCTTATGGTGTCAGTCCTTTTGGTGAGGAACGGACTGGAAGACGGGTATATCTGGACATTCTGAATACAGCCAAAAAATATGTACATATTATGACACCGTATCTGATTCTGGATTATGAGATGATGATGGCACTGGTATATGCAGCAAAAAGAGGAATTGATGTGAAGATTATTATGCCACACATACCGGATAAAAAGGCAGTATTTGCCCTGGCAAAAACCTACTATAATGAGCTTTTAGAGGCAGGAATATCCATTTATGAATATACACCGGGGTTTGTCCATGCCAAAATATTTGTCAGTGATGATGAGAAGGCAGTAGTGGGAACTGTTAATCTGGATTACCGCAGTCTGTACCACCATTTTGAGTGTGGTGTTATGATGTACAAAAATTCAGAGATCCATGCCATCGAAGAAGACTATGGGAAAACGCTAAAACAGTGCCAGAAGGTGACCGAAAACGATTATGCCCGCCAGAAGTTTACCGATCGGATGATAGGAAAGGTTCTTCGTATATTTGCACCGTTAATGTAACAGGAGATTGAAAAAGTAAAATGCTCCCCAAAATAACAGGAAGCGGGAGGGACAGGCTGTGTCTGTTTCTACCGCTTTCCGTTATTGGAAACCTCTGATGTTATTTGGAACCACTAATGAAAGGGGCTTCGATCTTTGGCTCTTCAATCTGTGGTTCATTTTGTTGTGTGGATTGTACCTGCAGCGTATCACCGGCTGCAAGATCCGGAGACTGTTTGCCGGAAGCAGTGTGCCATAATTGCTGTTTCATACATTTCTGGCTGATTTTCTTAATCCCGTCTGTGCTTAACAGCTCATAGATGGAATCTGGAGACATGGGCGGAAGCATATCAAGAAATACTTCATTTTTACATAGCGATTTTGCTACGGAATTCAAAGTATCTGATTGATTTTTAAGAGAAGCATCCAGTTTGGAAAATGCTTTTTCTCTGTCAGATGTCCCGGATAGATTCGTGGATTGTGTAAACATTTCATAACAGACTAGCTTCGCTACATGAAGCTGGAGGGAGTTCTGTTTTTGTACGTTGAAAGAAATTTCTGCTGCACTAACGCTGTCGATCAGATCCGTCATGGATTTTTGTACTTCCCTGCCTGTCTGATACATTCCACTTTCTTTTGGAAAACGATCCAGCTTCTCTTCAAAAGCTTTTTCCTGTGCTCTCAGGGACATCCTTCTTATCAGACGGTCATTCTGCGCCCGGATGATCTCATCTGAATCCGCATCAGTCTCTGGCATGTCCGGCATCTCTTGCCCGGCGGGGTTCATATACTGCTGATAGTCCTGGATGATCTTTTGGCTGGATTCAATCTGGAAGACCTTTCCCAGCACATAATCAAATAAGCCTGGCCGCTTTGGTACTTTCCCATCTTTGCTGTCATTTGAATTTCCTTCTGTGACCGGCATAGATATTCCTCCTTTATTTAGTCTATTATCCCTCAATCTTCTAATAGCTTTTTTTATTATAACAGATAACCCATGACAAAGTAGTGACACATCTTTGAAATAAATTAAAAATTCAATCATTCTACACGGTCTGGCTTCTAATTGAAAAGCAGGTAAAATTGTACTATAATTGGCAGGGGAAAAGGACGCAGGGAGTGATGATTTGAAAAAAGAATACATAAGGTTTGTGACATATTTGTTTCTGCTCATTCTTGCAGGAGGACTTCTGGTCCAACTGTGCAGAAACAGTAATCAGTCGACAAATGCGTTTGCAGTTGCAGGTGAGTTTCAGGGAGAGTACCGTCTTGGAGACGGTGAATGGAAGCCACTGAAGAAAGGAATAAAGTTTAACAGTTTTGGAGGGGATCTGGTTCTTCGTGGAAACTTTGCCCAACCGTTGCCCCTTAATCTGCTTTATTATCTGGATCATATTGGGATGACGATATCGGTTAATCAAGAAGAAGTATTCTGCTCCGGCCGGACAGAAGGAGAGATTCCGGAGATGATGTGCGGAAGTTTCTGGGGTGGATGGTATGATGAGACAGTGACAGAGGATGATGAGATTGAGATCCGGCTTCACAATCCCCATAAGTATGGAAATGCAGGCGCATACAACGAATTTCTGGATTCCTTGTGTTATGGTTCAGATCGGACGGTGTCAGAACTTGTTAAGTCTCAGACTATGCCATACCGTATTGCAGGAATCTTCATCATAGTAGTATCAGTGGCATTGTTAGGTATGGCTCTTGGATATTTTGGCTGGAGGATCCCTTTTGCTGGAATATTATGGTGTCTGGGACTTACTTCCCTGTGCTTTGGGGGATACATTCTCATGGATACGGTGGATCTGTTTTTTTACTGTGACCGAATCGTATTTAATACCTTTGTCAGATATTACTGTATCATGTTTGCACTGCTGGCACTATCTGAAGGCATCGCCAAAACCCTTACGGGAAAAGAGAAAAAGATGGCAGATGGTCTTACGATAGCCATGACGCTGGCAGATGGAGGAATTTTTCTGCTTTCACTGCTGGATATCGTGTCACTGTATGATACGGGGATATACTGGGCGGCTGCCCAGGCAGTGGCATCTCTTGGGCTGATCTGTCTGAATGTGCGGGAATGTAAAAAAGAAGAAACGGACAAAATCCTGCTTGTATCCTATATCATACTGTCAGCTTCCGTAATTCTGGAACTAATCAATGCCCGTACCAATATCTGGACAAGCGGGATTGTAGTTAAAGCCGTTTTTGTTGCGCTCTTTGTATTCCATCTGGTGAGAGCTGTAAAGCGGATCGCCATTAATCATCAGGCTTCCATTAGAGCAAAAAAACTGGAAGAAGAATTGAAAAACAGCAGGATCGATCTTGCCATGAGCCAGATCAAGCCTCATTTTATATGCAATGCACTTGGAGCAATTCGTGGACTTTGCATGGAAGACAAGAAAAAGGCGGTGGAAGCAATTGACCATTTTTCTGGTTTTCTGCGTGTCAGTCTGGAAACAATGGGAAAAAAACAATGCATTCCCTTCCATAGCGAAATGGAACTGGTGGATAACTATCTCTATCTGGAACAGTGCAGATTTGGAGACCAGATTAAGGTAAAAAAGGATATCGCAGCAGAGGAAGATTTTATGATTCCGCCTATGACCATACAGCCGGTTGTGGAGAATGCAATCCGGCATGGAATCAGGAAAAAACAGCAGGGTGGCACCGTATCCATCCGGTCCAGAGCAGAAGAAACAGAATATCTGATTACCGTAGCCGATGACGGGGATGGTTTTGATATGTCGGCAAAACCGAAAGACGGGAGAGTCCATGTAGGCTTGCAGAATGTGGAAAAGAGGCTGAAACTGATGTGTAAAGGGAGCATGAAAGTAGAGAGTGTACCTGGAAAGGGCACAGTAGTAACGATCCACATTCCTAAAAACAGGTCAAAAAAACGACAGGAGGGATGATGGCATGAGATACCTGCTTGTAGATGACGAGCCGCTGGTATTAAGAGATATGGGGAGAACGGTGAAAGAGATTCTTCCGGGAGAAGAAATATTTTGTGCCGGCAATTGTGTGGATGCACTAAGATATGTAGAAAAAGGGAGGGTATATGTGGCTTTTTTAGATATTGATATGCCGGAGATGAATGGATTAGAACTTGCCAAACACTTAAAGGATCTTCAGCCGGACATTAACATTGTATTTGTAACCGCTTATTCCGAATATATGGGAGAAGCCTGGGATCTGTATGTGAGCGGTTACTTGCTAAAACCAGTGCAGAAAGAGGCAATCAAAAAATCGTTAAAGAATCTGCGCTTCCTGCCCAGCCGGGAGGAGGGGAAATTAAACATACAGTGTTTTGGCAATTTTGAATGCTTTTATCATGGGGAACCAGTAAAATTTGAACGGGTAAAAAGCAAAGAATTTTTTGCCTGCCTGATTGACCAGCGCGGGGCGAAAGTTGGAACCAATGAACTTCGTACGCTCTTATTTGAAGAAGATGTGGATTCAGTAAAAAAAAGAAGCTATATCCGGACACTTGCCAGTGATATCCGAAAAACATTGAAAGGCTGTAATCTGGAAAATGTATTAATGCACGAAAGAGATTGTTATTATGTCAACCTGTCAAAAGTGGACTGTGATTATTTCCGTTATCTAAACGGGGACACAGCCGCCGTTAACAGTTATCATGGAGAATATATGAAGCAGTACAGCTGGGCAGAGATGACTGTGGGAAGTCTGGAAAAAAGCTGATTGTAACAGTACAGCCGTAACGAGCACACAGCCGCCGGAAGCATGCAGAATACCAGGTACCATGAAATACACGCTTTCGCTCCATTGAACACGTAGCGGTACTAAGGTTTTACAAAAAAACGCAAAACCAAGTGCCGACGTGTTCAAAGGGATATTTCATGATACCTGATATTCTGCGTGTTTCCGGCGGCTGTGCGCTCGTCACGGCTGAACGGTTATGATTTTTTGGTGATTTTTTGCAAAAAATCTAAAAAAATTCCTCGATTTATGGTAAAATAGATATTACTATTTTCGGAGGAGGATCATCATTATGAAGAAAGGAAACGGTATTATTTATTTTACACTGCTGTTTATTGCATCTTTATTGGCAGAACTGTATTGTATGTTTCAGTTCCGTAATGACTATATAACCATTATTGGTGTGGGTATCATCACATTAATTGCCGCTTATCTTGTTATGGATAGCATGAAAGGTCTCTGTACTCGCTATCTGAATGACCGGGATGACATGAACCGTGTCATCCAGGATGAATTGCTGGAACAACTGGATGAGCGGATTCAGGAATCTGCAAAACTGCAAAAGGCTCTTTATGTTACGGTTAAGAAGATGATTCCGGTTCTGGAAGATGAAAAGGATCAGATCGCAGCATTAAAAGGACAGGTTGTATCGGAACTGTCTGAGAGCCAGCTTACCGCTGCAAAACTGATTATAAAATATAATCGCGAAGATAACCGTCAGTTAGAAAGCACACAAAAAGAGTTGAAGGAAGATATGCAGAAAGAGCTTGCGCATATTGGAACGCTGATTGATACATGGAAGAACAGTGAAAACGGAAGCAAAGAAAGTGGTTCCGTTGATCTGGCTCCGCTCATGTCCATGATGAATCAGAATAATAGTGATATGAAACGGGAAGTATTGGATGGTTTTCATCGTGTAGAAGACGGTCTGGATGAATTAAAGAATGCGATGGCTGGGCTTGAGCAGGTGATGACATCGATGGCTGAGCGGGAGGAAGAACGTCCGGCAAGAAAGCCTAGGACAACAAGAAAGAGAGCAAAAGCGGCAGCGCCAGAATTGCCAGTAGAGGAGCCAGTGCCAGAGCCGCCAGTAGAAGAGCCAGTGCCGGAGCCATCAGTAGAAGAGGCTGCGCCAGAGTCAGCCGTGGATCTTTCGGATCCGAATAAACAGTTAAGTCCAGATGAAATTGCGGCATTATTTGCGTCAGCAGGAAGTGTTGCCACGGAAGCAACGGTACCTGAACCAGAACCGCAGCAAGAGCCGCCAGTAGAAGAACTAGCGCCAGAACCGGAACTAGCGCCAGAGCCGGAACCAGCACCGGTAGATCCGAATAAACCAATGAGTCCGGAAGAAATTGCGGCATTATTTGCATCTATGGGACAATAGGGGGACACATGTTTTGAATTACATAGTTTTAGATTTGGAGTGGAATCAGGCGTCTTCCGAAAGCAAAGTGGTAAAAAAAGATTTTCCTTTTGAGATTATTGAACTGGGAGCAGTTAAATTAAATGAGAACCGGGAAATGATCGGACGGTTCAGTGAACTG
>JAQXIP010000010.1 GCA_029007845.1 Clostridiales bacterium | reverse complement strand
CATGCTGCAATTTTACTGTTTGCCTCATCATATATGACGGTTCCGATTACTTTAGACGAGCCATTCAGTCTCAAAGTCATCGCCCTTGTCGAATTTCCATTATCATCCTTGTCCATTTTACCTGATACCACTGCATCAGATGCTACTTGTGCGCCGGAAGCAAAGAGCACATTTGACAGTTTTAGATTGGACGCTGGACGAACGGCTGGATTATTATCATTAACAAACAGTCCACCCGTTCTTGAGTTAACTTTAGCCATCAACGCCTGTGTGGAGGAACTGGGATAAGGCGAACGCAACCAGAAACGATCAGCATACATCCAGTAACTAGATGGGCTAAGAATAATTGTATTATTTATACTTCCTGCTTTAATATAAAATTGAGAAACACCATCTGCCGCCAGTGCATACAGCTTGTCTGTGGTTGTATAATTGACGCCATTTTGCTCATCATTCGTTTCCACTTCGGTAGCATTCATCAAATCTTTCTCAGACTTAGTAAAATATTGTATATTATCATCTGCTACCATATCATTCATCACAGCACGAAGATCACTTGTGCCATAGTGATTTACACGTACCAGGCTTATTGTTGTTTCACTTGGATAAGTACAATTCCGGCTTGCATCATATTCTTTATATTCTGGACTACGACTACTATAAAACACCTGTGTCCACGTCGGAATTATCGGGTTTGCGGCAAAGATGATAGTATTATCTCCAGCTACACCGTTATCCTTTCCTAAGATGTACCATTCCTGTGCATCCCCATTGCTGTTCTTACCGAATACAAGCTTTCCAATGGTAGTAGATTGTCCGTTACCATCCGGTTTGAATGCATCCATTAAGTCACTTGGCGTAGCAAAAGCTGTCACGCTTGGGTCTACACTTGCAGCTTTTACATTGACAATATTGCCGGGCATTGCCGGAAGCATCGTTAGCCCCATACAAACGCATAAAAACACTGCCAGCAACCGCCTTGTTCTCTCTCTTAAGTTCCTTCCCTTAAATCGCTTATTTTCTCTCATATTCATTGAATCTCCTTTCTTTTTCCCAGTAATTAATAGGCATTTGCGAAACATTCAAAAACTTGCTTTGTTGTACAAAATATACAATTCCATAAGCAGGTACTTTTGTCCTCGTCGCCACTTATATGCTGTTTTTTAGCATATTATGTGGCGTTACGTGGACAACGTAGCGAGAGCGTTCCTGCGTTGGTTTGTATATTTTGTACAACAGGATAAATAACCCTGTGTTTCGCAATTACTTATCCAAGTAATGTAAAACTTAAATTTATCTCAACTCACTGTTAAAAGTGAGTAGTAAAAAAAATATAAATGAATACAAAAAAGCAACAGTACCTAGTACATTTACGCACTAAGCCTGTTGCTTAAAAAAACTATATGCAAATAAGACAGAATTAGTTGTCTGTCTGTCTGTCTGTCTGTCTGTCTAACGAATTATACTGAAATAACGCCATTTTCTCCAACTCCTTTTTTGTAGACATAATAATCCTCATTTTCCTTTTCTGTGTTCACTTTAACACATTCTTTTTTAGCAATCAACACTTTGGGACGAATCGACAAGACGGCGGGACGAATCGACATAAATAATACCACCCGGCAATCCAGGTGGTATTTTCTTTCGTCATTTTTATTCGGCAGCTTCCCAAAATAGAGCATAAGTGCTCTTTCGGCATCGCTGCTATTTCTAGTGAATTCTATTTCCGAGATGTCAAATAAAATGCAGCCACAATGTCCTCTAAAGGTTTGGAAACAGATTACCTTAAGATATATCTCCGGGCCGTAATCGATAATTTCCCTCTTTTCCCCATAAAGGGTGCACGCTCGTAGCTTCTTAGCCACTTGGAATCCATGTTGTAGAAAAGGTCACCGAAGGCACTGCCTATCAGGACATGTGTATAAAATTGTACTTATGGCAATCCTGTATTCTTTTCATTGGAAAATCGGTACTATCATATCATACAAGCACTTTCCTATTCGATAAATAAAGCACCTACCATTGATAGATGCTTTCATTCTTTCTAACTCTCATGCAATTGCTTATCTATATCTCTACCACCATACATAATCCGAATAATACTTACAGTAGCATTGGTTTCATCTGGCAGATAAAACACTAAATAGTTATCCACCGGCATAACTCGCAGCCCCTGACTATACCAAGGTTCTTCCTCGTATAGTCTGTATCGCATTGGCATTTGTTCAAGAGAATGGATAGCCTTCATAATGCGTTCTGTTTGTCCGGCAGCTGTTTCAGGTACCAACAATTCATACGCAATATATTCGTAAATGTCCCTCAAATCCTGTCTTGATTCAGAGGAATACGCCACATGAAAAATCATATGCCAAAATCTCTTTTCATTTCAGCTTCAATGGCATCTGCTGAGTAAACTCTGCCAGCTTTTACATCAGACATACCTTTTTCAATTTCTTTATCAAATTGTTCTTTCGTAAGAGAATCATAAGCCAACGGTGTCGTTCTTGGTAATTTCATTTCGAATGGAATTCCCTTTTGCAGAACAATCTGTCGCAGAAACATTCCTACTGCATTTGACATCGGAATTCCTAACTGATCTAATACACTTTCAGCCTGTTCTTTAAGTTCAGGCTCAACTCGTGCAAACACATTTGCTGTTCTTGCCATAATCATCGCCTCCTTCAACTGTAGTTTATCACAGATGCTTGCAAATAGCAATCTATTTGCAAGCATTTTATGATGTATAACTACATTACTGTATATATAAGATACTGTGCTACTCCTCGTACCATTCTGCTGCTTCCATTAATTCATCTATCGCTATTTCTGTTCTGTCATCTTTTCTTGTGATACCCATAATCAATGATATCGGATCTACATATTGATTTTTTGTCAGTCTTCCTATTTCGTACTGCATGATCTGTATTTCTGGCAATCCTTCCGCCAAAGCTTGAGCTTTTGTAACAATGTGCTTTACGAAACTCGTTCTTTTTTCATATGTTGCAAAAACCTCATTTGCCGGTTCTGCCAGCATTGTCTGCTCGAAAAGTGCCGTTTCACCTGCGCTATAAACATTTATCCCATCAGGAATATCACCTTCTGTAATAACGGCATCGTTCATTCTGTTTCGTTTAATATAGAGAACCATAAACGGAAGACGATATTGAACCAGAGCATATCTTATCGACCTATCATTTTGGGGATAAAATGGTGCTCTGTTTAGACAATGGCGAGAAGGTAACGACTACCGCCAGTTTTTATCTTATTCCACCCATTCCTCAATCACGCAGGTATGGTGCTTCTTATCTTCCCCTTCTGCGTCATAGTTAATTCCAACTAAAAGAATCTTATCACCATATCCTGATAAGGCTCCCTGATATCTCTTTTCCTTAATCTGCTTAATAGCCGTATCTGCGGACTGATTATACTTAAGCTCC
>JAQXIP010000009.1 GCA_029007845.1 Clostridiales bacterium | reverse complement strand
TTCGCACATGTAAATCAGCGGAAATGCCTGGCGTGTACAGGATGGGATGGATTATATAATACTTTTTGAACACGTCGGCACTTGGTTTTGCGTTTTTTTGCAAAACCTTAGTACCGCTACGTGTTCAATGGAGCGAAAGCGGGTATTTCATAACACCTGATATTATGCGGGCTTTCAGAGGCTGTGCGCTGGCCACGGCTGAACTGTTACACACTTTCGTGTGGAGTGCAAAAAGGACTTGATTTTTACTACAAAGTCTACTATTCTAAATTAGAACGATAAAATAAGAGCTGCTGTTTGGAAACACAGACAGTTACTGGATTGCGAGGTACAATAGAATGAGTGTAAATGAAATGAAACCTGTGAAAGAGGGAAAAGTCCGTGAGATCTATGATAATGGGGACAGCCTGATTATGGTGGCAACAGACCGGATCAGCTGTTTTGATGTAATCTTAAAAAACACCATAGACAAAAAGGGCACAGTTCTTACCCAGATGTCCAAATTCTGGTTCGATTTAACTTCCGATATTCTTCCAAATCATATGATTTCCGCTGATGTAAAAGATATGCCGGAATTTTTCCAACAGCCAAAATTTGACGGCAACAGCATGATGTGCAAAAAATTAAATATGATTCCGGTGGAATGCATCGTCCGTGGTTATATTACCGGAAGCGGCTGGGCAAGCTATAAAGAGAACGGCACCGTATGCGGTATTACACTGCCGGAGGGCTTACAGGAATCGGACAAGCTACCTGAACCAATCTACACCCCTTCTACAAAGGCTGAGATTGGCGACCATGATGAGAACATTTCTTTTGAACAGAGTGTGGAACATCTTGAGAAACATTTTCCGGGAAAGGGACTGGAATACGCAACCAAATTAAAAGACTACACCATTGCACTATATAAAAAATGTGCTGATTATGCTTTGACAAAAGGAATCATCATTGCAGATACCAAGTTTGAATTCGGTCTGGACGAAGATGGAAACATCGTACTGGGAGATGAAATGCTTACCCCTGACAGTTCCCGTTTCTGGCCTGCAAAGGGATATGAGCCGGGACATGGCCAGCCATCCTTTGACAAACAGTTTGCCCGTGACTGGCTGAAAGAAAACGAAGGAAAACATGACTGGGAGCTTCCAGAAGACATTGCACAAAAAACCATTAACAAATATTTAGAGGCTTATGAAATGATAACTGGCAGGAAGCTGGAAGAAAACGAAAATTAACAGACTGATTTGAAACGAATACAGGTCGGGAGATTACAAGATTGTTGTAATCCTCCGTCCTTTTTCCGTTTGCCGCCTCTTAAAGAAGGGAGTAAGACCGCTATGACAAAAAAAACGCATTCTGCGCCGCAACGCCACAAAACCCGGTATGCCCTGGATTTGTCTGCAATTGTCTACCCCACTTTACAACGAAGAGACTTTTCTTCCGTATACCGCCTTTCGGTTCTTATGAAAGAGGAAATTAATCCGGAGATTCTCCAGCAGGCGGTTGACCGCGCCATGACCCGTTTTCCTTATTTTAAAGTGGCCATCCACCGGGGGCTTTTCTGGCGGTATCTGGAGACAAACCACCGTCCGGGTCCGTTTGTCAGAAAAGATGTGAGTAATCCCTGTATGCCCATGCCATTTAAAACAAATCACCGGTATCTGTTCCGTGTCTATTATTACAACCGTCGAATCTCTTTTGAATGCCATCACTCCCTTGCCGACGGAAATGGGGGTATGGTAATATTGCAAACGATCACGGCGGAATATCTACGCCTTATGGGACACCCGGTTACCCCGGGGGGATATGTGTTTGACATAAACCAGAAACCGGACAAAGAAGAATATGAAGACGCTTACCAGCGTTATGCCACTTCCAAAGTACGGCCTCCCCGTGCCCAGGAACGTGCTTACCGGATTCACGGAACACCGGAGCCGTTTTATACTTTAAATATTGTAGATGGAATTATGCCGGTCTCAAAAGTAAAAGAAGTGGCCGGACGGTACGATGCCTCCATCACGGAATACTTAAATTCTGTTTTACTATATGCGCTTCAGAAAAGACAGGATGACGACCACCGAAGGAGGCTCCGCCCATTAAAACTTGCCATGCCAGTGAATCTGCGCCAGTTTTTTCCAAGCAGAACGTTGCGCAACTTTATTACGATGGTTTACCCCTCCATTGATCCTAGACTTGGAACTTACACCTTTGAAGAGATCATTTCCCAGGTACACCACTATATGCGATATTATATTAATAACAAATTTTTAAACGGGGACATTACAACGAATGCGGCTACAACCTGGAATCCTTTTATCCGGATTGTCCCCCTGTTCATAAAGGACTTTGTGGTACGTTTGTTTTACCAGCGTGTTCAGGACAAGCAGTCTTCTGCCGGTCTTACCAATATGGGGAAAATTACAGTGCCAGAAGATATGGCTCCCTTTATTGAACGGTTTGATATCTATATGGGACAGCCTTATTCCAACCGGACAAACTGTGCCATCATCAGTTTTCAGGATACGCTCACCGTTAATTTTGCCAGCAGCATCAAAGAAACCGATGTGGAACGTTATTTTTTTACAAAACTGATTGAAGACGGCATACCGGTTACCATCGAAAGCAACCGGACAAACTGAGCAACGCAACCGATCGAAAGGAGCAAACAATATGTCTTATTGTGTAAACTGTGGGGTACGTCTGGAGAAAACCATGACTTCCTGCCCACTTTGCCATACTCCGGTATACAATCCGGATAATCCGCCAGATACGAAAGCTCTTCCACCATTCCCCCTTGAGGCCGGAGAAGTGGAAATGTCATCTAGAAAACAGAAATATATGTTTTTATCTGCCCTTTTTCTCTCTACTGCACTGGCATGCGCGTTGTTAAACATTTTCGTATTCCGCTCCTCCCTCTGGTCGGTCTATGTCATTGGAAGCTGTATTTTGGTAGGGATCTTTCTGCTTCCTCTGCTGACAGACTTAAAACATGCCATATTGAATATTCTTTTAGACGGAGCCGGAACTGCCCTCTTTTTATATGTGATCTATAAAATGCATCCATATAAAAACTGGTTTCTCCTGCTTGGACTTCCAATCGTCATGATGGTCACTTTATCTGCACTCAGTGTTCTTATGGTTGTAAAGCATCGCCGAATCCGCATTCTCCGGATTCCGCTTGTTCTGTGCAGTGATTTGGCTGTATTCTGTGTGGTGCTGGAGCTTTTAATCCGATTTTTTGCCGGCAAACCACTTCGAATCACCTGGTCTGCCATCGTGCTTACTACTTGTATTGTACTGGTGATTATGCTTTATATGCTGCTTCGGATGCGGGGACTTCGAAGAGCCATCGCAAGCCGCTTAAAGATATGACAAACATAATCCAATCACCAAAGGAGCCTGATATAACATGAATTCCTATCCAGTCTTAACGGCCACCTGCGAAACAGATCCTGGTGCTGCCCATGATCTGCTTCACCAGATGGCATACCAGCTTCTTGCGGGACAGATTTCCCAGCATTTTCCAATCACAAAAGAGGAAGTATCCCTGGCACCAATCCGCTTTAATTCTTATGGAAAACCGTCCTTTTTGCATCTTCCGGTGTCTTTTAACGTAAGCCATACGAAAGGATTATGTGCTTCTGTGATTGCCCTTGGAGCACCTGGTTGGGAAGTAGGAATTGATGTGGAAGCCATCCGGTCTTATAAGGAAAATGTGGCAAAGCGGGTTTTTACGGAGGAAGAGATGGCTTATATCAGAGAGTCTTCCTCAAAAGACGAAGCCTTTACCAGACTCTGGACTTTAAAGGAAGCCTATGTGAAGGCAATCGGAACCGGTCTTTCCTATCCGCTTAAGAAGGCTGCCTTTTCCATCCAAACAGACGGTTCGATTTCCTTCTGGGATCCGGACTGCTGTTTTACCCAGCAGTTCCTCTCTACATCCAATGGAACCTTTTATCTGTCAACCGCTGCTGTTCCCCCCGAGCATCTTAGCCACATCTAGAATTCCCCATCCTTGTTTTGCCCTTGGCCGGGAAAGGGGAACACAGGAATTTTTCAGCCGGATTTTCACTGCTCTTGTGTCCATCTGGGGATAACGGGAAAGCAGCAGTGCCACTGCACCGGATACCATTGGGGTCGACATAGAAGTCCCACTTTTCACCTGATATCCGTTTGGGCCACAGCTCACGATGGTATTTCCCGGTGCTACCAGATCTGGTTTACAGATACAATAACGGGTTGGCCCGCAGCCGGAATAGTCTTTGATTTTTTTTCCGTTTACCTGAATCGGAACATCATCATCGCTGGCTCCCACGGTAATAATCTTGCGGCTGATTCCCGGAGAACCAATGCTTCCGGGAGCCGGTCCCTGATTCCCTGCGGCCGCTACAACTACGATTCCCTGATCCCATATTTTTTCCACTCCACGCACCAGCCCGGAATGCTCCCCGCCATCTGCGATTCCTCTTGTACCTACCGAAATATTCACGATCCGGATCTGGTATTTTTCCTGATTCTTTTGTATCCATTCCAATGCCTGAAGCATTGCCGTAACTTCTCCTCTTCCCATGTAATCGAGCACCTTCAGGATGATAAGGCTGCATTCCGGTGCCACTCCCATATACCGCCCTCTCGAGAACGCTCCGTTTCCACCAAGGATCCCTGCCACATGTGTGCCATGGCCTGCATCATCGTAACAATCTGACTTTCCATTTACAAAATCTTCAAATGCGATGATCCGGCTCTGTCTCCTCTCATTCCAGAAATCCGGATGATCATACCGGCATCCGGTATCTAATACCGCCACCGTTACTCCTGCTCCGTTTATTCTACGCTGATGCGCCCAGTCTGCATGTATGATCTTACTGGCTCTATCCATCCCATCATCCACCCCTTCAAAATTTTTTTGTTAAAAATGGTAATCTGGCAAGCCCTCTTACATAAGATAGCATTGTAAATATTTTTAGGAGGATACAACATGAGTGATCTGACTGCAACACACTGCGGTGGAGAATGCAATTCTTTTGATGGAGGGTGCAACTGCATCTGGATTATCCTGATTCTGCTTTGCTGCTGTGGCAACGGAAACGGCATGAACTGGGGCAACAATGACTGCAGCTGCATCTGGATTATCCTGATCCTGCTTTTCTGCTGTGGCAACGGAAACGGAATCGGCTGCGGCTGTGGCTGCTAACTCAGGAAACATCAAAGGGGACTGTGGCTTCACAGTCCCCTTTTCTTATGCAGGCATTCCATACATTCCCTGTCAATCTCATATATGGTATTGTCTTCAATCACCAGTTCTCCCGGTTCCTCCTTCTTTTTTTTCTCCGGCTGTTCCTGATTGGCTGTAAACGGTTCCTCTGGCTTTCCTTCCATCATGATCAACACACTGTCCGTCCTTTTTTTACTTACTATATCATATGACAGGAAATCCAAACGGTTAATCCGGATAAACAAGACGCTGCTGGTCAATATGGTACAACACTTCGGTCAGATATTTTTTTGCCACATATTTTGCCATAGGCAGATTCATGTCCAGATGATTTCCACATTCTACTGCCGAATCCCCCGGAACATCCCCGGTAAACTCACTCATAAACGTAAACATCTCAATCATCAGATCTACAATATCCTTTGATTCATAATCTCCGGCAAGAATCAGATAAAATCCGGTCCGGCAGCCCATCGGCCCAAAATAGATGATTTTCTGGCCATATTCCTCATGATTTCTTAAAAATGTGGCACCCAGATGCTCAAGGGTATGAACCTCTGCCGTATTCATAACCGGCTCAAAGTTCGGGCGGGTCATGCGGATGTCAAATGTGGTGACTACACAATCCCCAACCTTGTCCTTTCTTGAAACATATAACCCTGGAAATAATTTTAAATGATCAATTTGAAAACTTGCAATCTGTTCCATTTTTTTCTTCTCTCCATTCTGTCTTACTTAATATCCAAGCAGTTCCGTATATAACCGCTCATATTCGCCTGCCAGATTCTTCCAGGAAAAATCCGTCTGCATTCCACGCTTCACCATATCATTCCATGCTTTTCTATAATCATAGAATATATGCTTCGCATAGTTAATGACATAAAGCATATCGTCTGCATTATAATTCGTAAAGGAGAATCCGGTTCCGGTTCCCTCATACTCATTATAAGGCTGCACGGTGTCTTTTAAGCCTCCTGTTTCACGCACGATTGGAACCGTTCCATACCGCAGAGCAATCAGCTGTGTCAGCCCACATGGCTCGAAACGGGACGGCATAAGGATGGCATCTGCAGCCGCATAGGTTTTGTGTGCCAGATCTTCGGAATAATGAAGATTCGCACTAATCCGTTCCGGATACAGATACTGATACCGTTTGAACATATTCTCGTAATTATCATCTCCCGTACCAACAATGACAAACTGGATATTCTCATCTACCAGCCCATCCATTACCCAGTCAACCAGATCCAGCCCCTTCTGGTCTGTCAGGCGGGATATCATGGCAATCATCATCTTGTGGTCATCCTGTGGAAGCCCTAACATCTTCTGCAGTTCCCTCTTATTCTTACGCTTCTCCTTCTCCACATTTTTCACCGAATACCGGGCAAATATCTTTGGATCGGTAGCAGGATTATAGATATCGTAATCAATTCCATTCAGAATTCCACGAAGTTTGTTACGGTAATTCCGGATTACTCCGTCAAGTCCTTCTCCAAAATACGGAGTCTGGATCTCCTGAGCATAGGTGTGGCTGACGGTAGTCAGATAGTCACAGTACACAATGCCCGCTTTTAACATATTGGCGTCTTTATAATATTCCATCTTCGAAGAAGTAAATACTTCATTTGGAAAACCGGTAAGGTTACGGAAGGTTTTCACATCCCATATTCCCTGGAACTTCAGGTTATGTATCGTGAGAACAACCTTTGTTTTCCAGAAAAACGGATTATCATGATACAGTGTTCTTAAAAAGACCGGAACAAGCGCTGTCTGCCAGTCATGACAGTGAATAATATCCGGATGAAATCCGATGACCGGAAGAATCGCCAGGGCTGCCTTGCTGAAAAAGGTAAACTTCTCAATATCAAACCGGATCGAACCATACGGCTTCCATCCGCTGAAGAAAAACTCATTGTCAATCATATAATAAGTAATGCCGTCCTGCTCATAGGTCATAATGCCTACATGCTCTTTCTTTTGCCGGTGGCCTAAATCCATGTAGAAATGATGCATATAGCGGAATTTTCCCCTGAACTCCCAAGGTATACATGTGTAACTTGGCAGGATCACCCGCACATCATACTCATTCGGGTTGAGATTTTTCGGCAGGGCACCCACCACATCTGCCAACCCTCCGGTTTTGATAAATGGAACACATTCTGATGCTACAAATACAATATTTTTCATAGTCTGACGCCACCCTCTCCTTCGATATTATCCAATATTACATGTACAATTCCATCATAGTATACTCCCGTCCAAAATGCAACAACAATCGTTTTATTGGCATATCTCTCACACGATTCTCATATAATGATGCAAATAACAGATTAAGGAACGCATGAACTATGATTGACCAACAAACAAGACATACCTTAAATTTATTTCAGGCAGCACTGCCTCATGTGAATGCAAAAACAAAATCGTCTCTGGAACTTGCCATTAAGGCAGGGGAACTGGTTGATACATTCCAGTCCATGAGAGATCCAAAATTTCTGTCTGCCTGTGATTTAGACCAGAAGCCCCTTGATATGGAGGCTCTGCTTACAGATCTTTCCAAAGTATCAAACCAAAAGGAACAGGAGACGTTAAACCTGCTTCTGAATTTTCTGAAAGCGCAGACACTGTTTCGTTCCTACCAGCAGTTTCAAAAGCAGAACAGTTCCCCGGAAAAGAAGCCGACAGAGAAAAACGGAGCTTATAAAGATTCAGGTTCCCAGAGTCCGTTAAACTTTCTTTTGTCCCAGCTGACCCCGGAACAGAAAAGCACGGTATCCCATATGCTTCAGCTGATGAACCAGCCCCAATGAAAGGAGTCCCTATGTCCTATAAAACAAACCGCCCAAAAGGCACAAATAACGCAAATACCTTCTCAAAAGAAGAATTCTTCGAAAGTGATGTCATAAAAAAAATGGCTCCTGCAAAAAGAGCCATTTTAGAACAACTAATCAATAGCAGTACCGGATCCCTTCTAGACGCCTTTCCCCTTCTTCTGGCGGCACAGTCATCCCTGCACAGCCAGGGGCTTTCCTTCACTCCGGAGGAAACAGCAGAAATCACAAGTTTTCTTACTTCCCGGATGTCACCGGATGAACGAAAAAAAATGGAGATTCTCAAACGTTTTGGTTCATAGACATCAATGCCATCCACTGGGACTGCATGGACATCTGGCTCATCCAATCCGCATACTGGCTATATATACTGCTTTCTTCTGCTGCTTTCGGTACCTGGGAAGCAGCAGAAGCAGCCTGTGCAGAAGTACTGTTTTTTGTATCGGTACTTCTGCCATATGCCTCTGCATATTTTAAAACCTTTTTCACATATTGTTTTGTTTCCTCAAAGGGCGGAATGCCACCATACTTGTCCACATTTCCCGGTCCCGCATTATAAGCGGCAAGCGCCAGTGAGACATCATTATGATACCGTTCCATCATAGAAGCCAGGTATTTTGCTCCGCCCATAATATTCTGCTCTGGAGCAAACGGATCCGTAACCCCAAGTCCTTCTGCCGTTTTTGGCATAAGCTGCATCATTCCCATGGCTCCGCTGGAAGAGACACAGGATGGATTAAAATTGGATTCCTGTTTTGCAACCGCTTTTAATAAACTGACCGGAAGCTGATAGGTTTTTGCAGCCTTTTCAAATATGGAGTCATATTTTGTCACCGAATCAGAAGAGACCGGATCAATCGAGACATCCAGGTTATCATCGGAAGCAGAAACCGCTTCCAACACTTTTGAAAAATCAACTCCGTCAGAAGAAGCACCTGCAGCACTTCGTTCTACCGTCATATAAGTTCCGAAATATCCATTGATTGCAGAAATATCCATAGCTATATCTCCCATCTTACTTACGATAAAACCGTTTACGTCCAGCAATGTTCTTACAGCTTTTTAATCCGCTCGATGGCTTCTACTGTGTTCTCATAGCTTCCAAATGCGGTCAGGCGGAAATAACCTTCTCCCATTGGTCCAAAGCCCGATCCCGGTGTTCCAACCACATTTGCCTTCTCTAATAAATAATCAAAGAATTCCCAGGAAGTCATCTGATCCGGTGTCTTCAGCCAGATATATGGCGCATTCACTCCACCAGATACGGTATAGCCTGCATCTTTTAATCCGTTATAGATTACAGATGCGTTTTTCATATAATAAGCAACCTGTTCTTTTAACTGTGCTTTTCCTTCCGGTGAATATACCGCTTCACCCGCACGCTGGATAATATAAGGTGCGCCATTGTATTTTGTTCCATGACGTCTTGCCCATAATCCATGGAGTGCAACGCCGCCCCGCTCTAATTCTTTCGGAATAACAGTATAACCAAGTCTCACACCTGTGAAACCTGCATTTTTAGAGAAGCTGTGTAACTCGATGGCACAGGTTCTTGCCCCTTCACATTCATAGATGGAATGAGGAACATCCGGTTCTGATATATAAGCTTCATATGCTGCGTCATAAATAATGACAGCACCTGTCTTGTTGGCATAGTCCACAAACTCCTGTAATTTCTCTTTTGATACAATGGAGCCGGTCGGATTATTCGGGAAACACAGATAAATCAGATCCGGTGTTTCTTTCGGAAGCTCTGGTGCAAAGTCTGTTTCTTTTGTACATGGCATATAGATAATATCACTGAATTTTTCTTCTGCCTCAATATAATCCCCTGCACGGCCTGCCATTACATTTGTGTCAACGTAAACCGGGTAAACCGGATCACAGACTGCTACCTTGCTGTCCTGGCTGAAAATCTCCTGAATGTTCGCACAGTCACATTTTGCGCCGTCACTGACAAATATCTCATCCGGCGAGATCTGGCATCCTCTGTCCTGGTAATCATTTTTTGCAATGGCATTGCGTAAAAATTCATAGCCAAGATCCGGTGCATATCCGTGGAACGTCTCTGCAGAAGCCATTTCATCCACCGCTTTGTGGAGTGCGTCAATAATGGCCGGTGCCAGTGGCTGGGTAACATCACCAATTCCAAGGCGGATCAGTTTTTTATCCGGATTAGCACTCTGGTAAGCTGCCACTTTCTTAGCAATTGTAGAAAACAGGTAACTACCTGGTAATTTTAAATAATTCTCATTTACTTTAACCATTTTATTTCCTCCTTGTTTGTCTATTGCATTTATTATCCATGTTTTTCATGCAAAAGTCAACAAAACAACGTCAACTAAGCATCATACTTAGAATCATCTCCGCAGTTTCTACCATGTTGGTTCCACTGTCCATGCTGGTCTTCTGGATATAACGGTGTGCTTCTTCTTCTGACATGTTGTTGCGGTCCATAAGAACCATCTTCGCTTTCTGGATCGTCGCTTGTTCCTTGTCCGAACGTGGCTTTTTCTTCTGATTCTCTTTTTCTTTTTTTCTTCTTCTGCGGTACTGGAAGGTCATCATCTCGAGAGTCTGCAAAAGCTCTCTTGTTTTTAATGGCATTCCAACGCAGATGATCGAATGATTCAGACAGGTTTCCAGTTTTGCGGGGGATGCCACTAAAAGCATCTCAAACCCTTTGGGCAGATAGTCGTACAGTTCACTGTATTGCATATCCGGAAAACGGTATCCGCAGATTACAAGCCCGCTGTCTAACTGGTTTGCCATATTCACTGCCTGAGCGCCTGTGGTACATACTGCCTGTACTTCATAACCGTTACGGGCAAGCACCCCTTTGATGCTCTTACCATCTTCTATTTTCGGAAATACAATAATGATGCTGTACACTGTCTCACCTCCTGTCCCGTATTTTTGCACACAAAAACCATCCGTCTATCCTAAAAATCAACAGACGGCCATCCCGTACGGCTCGTTCTCTTTTTACCTAAACCAAAAGAAGATAACGGTCTTTTTCCCACTGGGATACCTGATGGCAGTACTCATTCCATTCTTCTTTTTTCGCCTCGAGAACCCGGGTACAGATATGTTTTCCTAACACTTCCTGAATGAAGGAGTCCTTCTCAAATTCCAGAATGGCAGATTCCAGCGATGTCGGAAGCTTCTTAGTGCTTGCCCCCTCTTTCTGCGGTTTCAGCTGTTTTTTGATTCCTTCCAGCCCACATGCCAGACAGGCTGCCAGAAGTAAGTATGGATTGGCTGCACCGTCAGGACTTCTTAATTCCACCAGTGCTCCATCTCCTCCCACGGATGTTAAGCGAACCAGTGCATCCCGGTCTGTCTCCGACCAGTCTACCGATACCGGTGCACGGTATCCCGGAACAAGCCGCTTATAGGAATTAATAATCGGGTTGGCAAGCAGGGTAAGTCCTTCTACATGTTCTAAGATTCCCGCCATAAACTGGTAGGCAAGTTCGCTGATTCCATTTTCCGCATTTTCATCCGAAAAAACATTCTTTCCGTCTTTCATCAGTGACATGGAAAGGTGCATACCAGAGCCATGCAGGTTTACGGAAGGCTTTGGCATAAAGGTTCCATGGAACCCATGTCTTTTCGCAACAGTGCGCACGACCATCTTAAAGGTCATAATATTATCTGCGGTACAAAGTGCATTGTCATATTTAAAGTCTACTTCATGCTGGGCAATCTCCCCTGCATGGAAGGAATTCTCGATCTCAAAGCCCATATCTTCCAGAAATAAAACAATCTCACGACGGGCATTTTCTCCAAGATCGAGCGGACCTACATCAAAATAACCGCCTTTTTCCTGAGTCGAAGTCGTCGGCTCTCCGTTCTCGTCCATATCAAACAGAAAAAATTCACATTCCGGTCCTACATTAAAGGTATAGCCCATCTCTTCTGCTTCTTTCATCACCTTTTTTAAGATGTAACGGGAATCACATTTAAACGGTGTACCGTCTGCTTTTTTTACATCGCAGATAAAGCGGGCAACTTTTCCCTGCTGCGGGCGCCATGGAAATATGGTAAACGTGTCCAGATCCGGAGCAAGAAATAACTGATATTTTTTCGGATCTGCAAACCCCTCGATGGCAGCTCCGTCAAATGTACACTGATTATTCAGAACTTTCTCTAACTGGCTTGTGGTTACAGCCATATTTTTTAAGTTGCCATAAATGTCTACAAACTGAAGGCGGATAAACTCTACATCTTCTTCCTCTACTAAACGGATAATATCTTCTCTTGTATACTGATTCATCATCATCTCTCCCTTAAACTGACTAAACCTCGTCCGATATGAGCAAATATACCAATTTTCCACAATTTTGTCAATAAAAACTCATTGTCTGAATGCACAATTTGCGCTATAATTAGTGCATTATAATGCTAGGGGGACAATATATGGAACTCTCAGAATTAGCAGTTGGAATGGAGGTGTCGGTTTGTGCCACAATCGGCGACCAGACACTTAGCTTTCCCAGCCAGATTAAAGGAATTGCAGACAACAAAATACTAATCGATCCAATCACCCATAATAACAAACCGGTCGGCTTTAAAAATCCAGCCCAGGTCGCATTTCTGGTGAATGATAACAGTAAGATCTTCCGTTTTGCTGTCACATCCATCGTGTTAGTGAAGTCCCGTGGGAATATCTATCATATGCTGGAGCTTTCCGGAATGGGTACTGCCTATAACCGCCGTAAGAATTACCGGCTTTATATTGGGGAAGAAATGCGGGTTACGATCTTTGGGGCGAATGGTCCGGAGCTAATCACTGCTCTTGTAAAGGATGTCAGCGAGGGCGGCTTCTGCATCATTACAAGCAAAGACATTGATCCAAAGTTTCATCTCCGGCTGCATTTTCAGGATCAGAAATTTGCCACAGACCTTCCGGCAAATATTGTACGCAAGATTCCGGGCAACCGTCCCGGTGAATTCTTATACGGCTGTTCCCTTCGTATTAAGAGCGACTCTTTAAGTAAATATATTATGCGGTCCCAGATTGAGCGGACAAACCGTAAAAAAACTTAGGATGGGAATCCTTTCCATGCCGGTTCAGTTAATCCCGACGAACCGGTATCCTTTTTGTTGGAGTTTTCCAATCATTGGTTCCAGACTCTGTGCCGTATATTTTCCGTTCAGATGACACCAGAGAATGGCACCATCTTCCAGATTTTCAGACTGACAGACTCCCTCCACCAGTTCATCTGCACCATAATTTTTCCAGTCCTGGGTATCCAGACTATAAAGAACCAGCGCTACACCATAATCTGCGGCACATGCAGCCAGCGTCTCACTTGAGACATTATACGCAGGCCGGTATAACCGCATGTTTTTTCCTGTTACACTCCGTATTTGCTCATCCATCTCCTTTAATTCCTGCTGGCAGGTTTTTTTGTCTGCTTTTTCCAGATCCTTGTGAGCGACTCCATGTCCTCCGATCTCATACCTTGCATCCGCGATCTTTTTTACCGATTCTTCATTCTCCTTCATCCACTCTCCAGTCACAAAAAAAACAGCCGGAACATTCTTTGTCTTTAGAATTCCAAGAATCTCATCCGTATGATCTTCTTTTCCTTCGCAGTCAAATGTAAGTACCAGCCGTTTTTCTGTTTTTCTGTTTCCATTCCACGTCGATACAACCGCTGGCTCCATCACGAGAAGACAGCAGAAGAGAATGACAGCGGAGAGGAAAAGAAGCATCTTCTGCCACGTTCCCATAAGCGGCCTCCGGCAAAAATCTGTTCTATATATTCTATGCTGTGCCCGAACTTTCCGTTCCTAAAAATGGGAAAATATCATAAAAATGATGTTGGGTTCAAAGGGGATCAGCGGTGATAAAATTCTTTGATCCGGTCCATACGGGATGTCATGGAGCAGAGCAAAAGATCCGTTACCGTCAAGGCGGCCATGGATTCTACTACGACTACCGCTCTTGGCACAATAATTGGATCATGGCGGCCTTTTATGGCAATGTCAATTTCTTCCCCTTTTTTATTCACCGTATGCTGGGTCTGAAAGATCGATGGCGTGGGTTTAAAAGCAGCTCTTATAATAATCGGACTGCCGTCACTGATTCCTCCCAGGATTCCGCCGGCATGATTCGTACTTTTTGCAATCGTGCCGTCTTCCCTTCGGATGAACCCATCGTTATTCGTAGATCCAGTAGCATCTGCAGCAAGAAAGCCGTCTCCGATCTCCACTCCCTTTACAGCCCCAATGGACATGATTCCTGCTGCCAGTTCTGCGTCTAATTTGCGAAATACCGGTTCTCCAACCCCGGCAGGACAGCCATTCACTACACATTCCACAACACCACCAACCGAATCCTTTTCCTGCATTTTCTGGCACAGGTATTCTTCTGCTCTCTGGGATGCATTCAGATCCGGCATATACAGCGGGCTTTCAAATCGTTTTTTATAATCCGTATTTTCTGCAATCTCATATGGACCGATTTTTTTCGTATAGGCTTCTACCGTTATCCCCAGTTCCTGTAAAAAAGCCTGTGCCACCGCTCCTGCGGCAACCCGGGCAATGGTTTCCCGTCCGGATGAACGGCCTCCTCCCCGGTAATCCCGAAACCCATATTTCTCGTCAAAGGTGTAATCTGCATGCCCCGGACGGTAATAAGAAGCAATCTCCTTGTAATCTTTGGATCGCTGGGTTTCATTAAATACGATCATGGAAATGGGAGTTCCCGTGGTTTTTCCTTCAAACAGGCCGGATAAAATCTCTACCTTGTCTTCTTCTTTTCTCGGGGTGGAATATCTGGTTGTCCCGGGCTTTCTGCGATTCAAAAAAGACTGTATCCATTCCTCGGACAGTTGGATTCCTGCCGGACAGCCGTCTACTACTACACCAATTCCCTTTCCATGGGATTCCCCCCAGCTTGTTACCTGAAATATGGTTCCATAAGTTGAACCTGCCATAAGTGTATACCTCCTTTATTTTTTCTTTGCAAAAGTTGTCTTCGCATTTACATAAGTAGGATGCAGCTTGGAATATACAATTTTCTGACTGCTGTATAAACTGTAATATCCCGAAAGCATATAACTGACCCCGCAGGCAGTTCCAAAAAGCGGCAGCGCCTGGGCGCCAAATAACTCAATGCTGAGCATCATTGATGCAATCGGACAGTTTACAACGGCACAGAACACAGATATGAGTCCGACTGCTGCCCCAAACGATGGCGACAGACCGACCAGGCGTCCCACCAGATTGCCAAAGGTGGAACCGATGAAAAAGGTCGGAACAATTTCTCCTCCTTTAAATCCTGCCTGCAGCGTAACAACCGTAAAGATAATTTTTAACAGAAACGCCTCCGGTCGTGCATGACCTTTTAGTGCCTGGGCGATTACGCCCACCCCGGCGCTGTTATAGTCATAAGATCCTACCATCAGGGTTAGCAGAATCACAAGCGCTGCACCCACAACAATCCGGATATAAGGATTTCTCAAATAATGCTGATAAAGCTCATGTCCTACATGCATCAGCACACAAAACAGCATCCCGCATAAGGCACACAGGCCACCCATTACCAGCATCTGTACAACAGATTTCACAGACAGTTGTGGTATTCCAATAAGAGAGAATACCGTTGGCCGGATCTTAAAATAAATCGAGATTCCATAGGCAATGAGGGAAGAAATCATACACGGCACAAATGCCACATAGTAAATAATTCCAACACTGACCACTTCCATGCTGAAAATCACAGCGGTCATCGGAGTGCCAAACAAGGCGCTGAATACGGCGCTCATACCACACATCGTTATGACATGGATATCTTTCTCATCCATATGAACAAAACGTCCAAGAAAAGCTCCGATGCTTCCTCCAATCTGAAGTGCTGCTCCCTCCCTGCCGGATGAACCACCGCACAGATGGGTGAGAACCGTGGATATAAAAATCAGAGGCGCCATCTTCAGAGGCACTTTTTCAGAAGAACGGATGGAGGATAGGATCATGTTGGTACCCGTGTCTTTTTTTAATCCGCAGCTTTGGTAGAGCCACACAATCAGAAGTCCTGCCACCGGGAGGAGATAAAGCATAAAACTATGCCCTTCCCGGAAGTTTATGGCCCATTTGACACAGTAATAAAATAAGGAGCCTGTCAGCCCGCAGATCATTCCGGTCACTGCAGACATAAATGCCCATTTCAGAAATATTTTTATATAGATATAGGCACGTATACAGGCACCTTTCCAGTCAAACAACATTTGTGATATCTCCTATTCTTGGATTTTTCCTACAAAGTGTACCATAATTTACCATAAGGCTCAGGCAAACGGCTTTACACAAGCAGTTTCTTCACCATTCCGGCATCGAATGATACGTTTTTCAGATGATCTACCTCAATCTGGTACAGGGCATTGGCAGCTATGTGCTCGGCAGCCTGCTCCAGATCCCGGATTCCGCTGGTATCTTTGTGAAGCTCAATGACCGCATCCAGTCCGTCCGGAGTCAGAACACATTCTTCCTCACGCATGCCCATTCTCTTAAGCACTTTTGGAAGGGCGTACCGGGAGAAGATCACCTTCTTTTCTTCTGGCGTGTAATCCGGAATCTCAATTACCGCAAACCGGGACATAAGCGGAGCGCTGATCTGGTCTTTATCGTTGGCAGTAGCAATCGGGTACACACCAACAGTTGGAATCATACACTCCATGTAATTATCGGTAAAGCCCAGGTTATCCAGCAGGGTTAATAGCACATCCGCCGGATTCCCATTTCCTTTTCCGGCAGATGCCTTGTCCAGCTCGTTAATAATGAAAACCAGATTGGATTCTCCGGCCATGGAAAATGCGTCCATAATAATTCCTGGTTTTGCATTGGCGTATATCCGGGAGCTTCCGGTGAGCTGCTCCGGATCGTTGATGGAACTCATGTCCAGGGTTGTCCATGGCAGTTTTAAGATCCGGGCTACCGCATAAGCGATCTGGGACTTGCCGGTTCCTGCCGGTCCAATGAGCAGGAGTCCATAAGCAGGCAGGGTGTGGGTGCGGTTAATCTGGATAATGGTCTCAATAATTCTCTGTTTTACCCGTTCCATCCCGTATAACTCCTCGTCAAGAATCCGGCGTGCTTCCCCGATATCAATTGCCTCAAAATAATTACTCTTCCACTGGATATTCATCATAATAGACAGGGCGCGCTGGGCATGGCGGCGTTCTTCCTGGGACACCTCACTGGAACGGGCTACTGCCAGATTTCTTCTTGCCCAGAGACGGATGTTATCCGGCAGGGTTCTCCCGGCACAGTTCATAAAGTCCGTAATACTCTGGATGCTTGTAAGCTTCATGCTGTCCCCGGTCTCTTCCTCGTCTTCCTCGTCTGGCGTTTCCTCGACCGGTGCACTGCTTTTTAGCAGTCGTTCAATCATAAACTGCAGAAAACCGTCCTCTGCAGACAGCTTTGCACCGCCTCCAAACGCAATCTCACGGATCTTATATACTGCATATCCATCTTCCCTTACCGCACCGGAAAGACGCACATTAATGTGGTTTTCTCCCAGCCATTTCAACAGGCTTACAAAACGGGAATCAATCTTTAAAATATCAGCTGTAATGGTACCATCTTCATCATGGAATTCAAAGGATGTCCGTTTGATCGGATTGGTAAACATACCGCAGGAATGGTGCTGCAGCACATTAGACTGGTTATCCAGCACAAGAATTGGCTGTTGTGCGGATGTTACCGATTCATTGGAACGAAAAACGGTATAAGTACACACGGCTTCTTTGGAGCTGTCCGGTGAATTACTAAAATCAAAAACTGGCATAAAATATCCTCCCTGCGTTTCTTTTCTTCATGTCTGGGGCATAAGCCCCTGCTTTAGTTTAGCATGAAACAGGCCGCCTTGCAATTACCCACAAAAAACCGTCTGCTTTCCCATCCAAGGATGTTGAAAACAGACGGCTTTCGCTGTTATATTACCTACAGATTGCTCCCGAAATCTTATACTTCAAATAACAAATCACCATAGGTTGGTACCGGCCAGAATTCTTTGTCAACGATCATCTCTAACTCATCGATTGGAGCACGCAATGCATCCATGGCTGGTTTAACCACATCTTTAAAGAATTCAGCCTGTTCCTTGGCTTCTTCTTTTGTGGCAGCCTGTCTGGATACATCTTTTAATGCAGCAAGAGCACCCTGGGCTTCTGCCAGTTTTGCAGAACAGGTTGTCAGAAGTTCAGACTGAACACTGACATCTGCAGAAGGACAGGCAGCTTTTACACTGTTAATCGACTGGGCAAGGCTTGTGTTGTATTTGATAATTGCAGGGATGAACTTCTTGCCTGCCATCTCAATCATGGTCTTTGCCTCAATGTTAATTACTTTTGCGTAATTCTCATAATGAATCTCTGCACGGGACTCTAACTCTACTTTTGATAATACATGCATTCTCTCAAACATGTCAACGGTCTGTGGTTTTACTAATTCCGGTACTGCATCGACCATTGTCTTAAAGTTTGGAAGACCTCTTCTCTCTGCTTCCTCTACCCATGCGTCAGAATAGCCGTTTCCGTTAAAGATAACTCTCTGATGCTCCGAGATCGTTTTCTTAATTAAATCATGTACGGCAGTATCAAAATCTTCAGCACCTTCCAGCTCGTCAGCAAATCCACTCAAGGTATCTGCAACAATGGTGTTAAGCACAGTATTGGCATCTGCAATGGACATGGAAGAAGCCACCATACGGAATTCAAATTTATTTCCAGTGAAGGCAAATGGTGAAGTACGGTTACGGTCAGTAGCATCTTTCTTTAATTCCGGAAGGGAATGTACACCGATATTTAATTTTCCACCCTGTTTACTTGTGGTTGCCTCACCTGTTTCCAGTAACTGTGCCAGTACATCCTCTAACTGCTCTCCTAAGAAAATGGAGATGATTGCCGGAGGTGCCTCGTTTGCTCCCAGACGATGGTCATTACCCGGATTGGAAGCAGATAATCTTAATAATCCTGCATTTTCATCGACTGCTTTAATTACGGCAGACAGGAATAATAAGAACTGTACATTTTCATGTGGTGTTTTACCTGGATCTAACAGGTTCTTTCCGGTATCGGTCACGATAGACCAGTTGTCATGCTTACCGGAACCGTTCACACCTGCAAATGGTTTTTCATGTAACAGACACTCCATGCCATGACGTTTTGCCACTTTTTTCATAGTCTCCATTAATAACTGGTTATGATCGGTGGCAATATTGGCAGTGGAGAAGATTGGAGCCATCTCATGCTGTGCTGGAGCCACTTCATTATGCTGTGTCTTTGCAAGGATTCCTACTTTCCAGCACTCTTCATTTAACTCTTTCATGAAAGAAGCAATCCGCTCTTTGATGGAACCAAAGTAATGATCGTCCAATTCCTGTCCTTTTGGAGGCATCGCACCAAATAAGGTTCTTCCGGTAAAGATTAAATCTTCACGCTGTAAATATTTTTTCTCATCTACCAGGAAGTATTCCTGTTCCGGTCCTACGGAGCAGGATACGGTTTTCACTTCATCATGTCCAAACAGACGGAGAACACGGACTGCCTGGTCACTGATTGCTTCCATAGAACGAAGCAGTGGTGTTTTCTTATCCAGTGCTTCACCGGTGTAAGAACAGAATGCAGTTGGAATACATAAGGTAACGCCTGCAGCATCTTCTTTTAAGAAAGCAGGTGAGGTGCAATCCCATGCGGTATAGCCTCTTGCCTCAAAGGTAGCACGGATACCACCAGAAGGGAATGAGGAAGCATCCGGCTCACCTTTGACCAGTTCCTTGCCGGAGAATTCCATGATTACACCGCCGTTAGCTGTTGGTGTGATAAAGGAATCATGTTTCTCAGCTGTAACACCAGTCATTGGCTGGAACCAGTGGGTATAATGGGTTGCGCCCCGTTCCAGAGCCCATTCTTTCATTGCATGTGCTACTGCACCCGCAATATCCAAATCTAAATCTTCGTCATCTTCAATGGTTTTCTTCAGTTTTGCATAAACTGGTTTTGGAAGACGTTCACGCATTACTTCATCATTGAATACGTCTACTGCAAATACTTTTTCAATTACACTCTTTGCCATAATTTTTTCCATCCTTCCATTGTTCGTTATTATCATAATGAGTTTATGTATGCTGACAGCCCTTCATACGCAAAAAGGTGTTCATCAAGTAACCCTTGAGAACACCTTTGTTCCGTACGAATATTCTGTTTCGCCTAAAGTGACTATACCACACTTAAGAAAAAAAGAAAAGGGGTAATTTTTATTTTTTTTATTTTTTTTCACAGCTGTTCAGATTTACATCGAGCTGCCGGAATGGAATCTCAATCTCTTCATCATCAAACCGTGCTTTGATCTCTTCTAGCAGAATGCTTCTTGTCATCCAGTAATCTTCCTGCTTTGTCCACACCTTATATAGAAGATCTACGGAGCTTTCTCCAAGAGAAGATACCATTACCTCCGGCATGTGCTCCTCATCCTTTAAGGCCAGTGGATTCCTACCGGCTATCTCCAGAAGAATCTGCCTTGCCTTGTCAATCCTGCTGCCATATCCAATGGATACCGTAATGTCAACCCTGCGGTAAGCTTCATTGGAAACATTGAGAATCGTGGAATTCGACAGGGTTCCGTTTGGAATGACAATCAGCCGGTTATCCACCGTGAGAATCCTTGTATAAAAAATATCAATCGTTGTTACCGTTCCTTCTTTATCGCCTACTACAATATAGTCCCCAATGTGAAATGGTTTGGTAATTAAAATCAGCACTCCACCTGCCAGATTGGCAAGACTTCCCTGTAAGGACAGCCCTACTGCCAGTCCGGCAGAACCGATCACGGCAACCAGGGAACCAGTTTCCAGACCGAGAATGCCTGCAACGATAAAACACAGCACAACATTTAACGTAATCTTCACAAGAGAGTGTAAAAAACGTACCACACCGGAATCTACACCGGACCTGTCCAGTGTCAGATCCATAATCTTAAGAATCCACTTGATCAGCTTTTTTCCAACAAAATAGACGATAAGTGCAATCAAGATGCATTTTAACAGCTTCATGCCTGCACTGGAAAGCGCTGAGAGCAGCCTGTCAACCTGATTTGGAGTGACACTGGATACATCACTGTTTTTTAATTCATCTGTAACATCCGAAAGTTCTTTTGCCACATCTGCCAAAAATAAGCGGTTCATTCTTTACCCCCTGCTTCTTTCTATTTTTTTCTCGTCTGTTTTTCAATCGGCCGGCTGGCAATCGCTTCTTTCTCTTTGGCAAGACTGCGGGCTTTTATCGCCTTTTCTTTCTGTTCAGCTGCTAAGACTTTTGCCGCCTTTGCCGCCTCTTCTGCCTCAATAGCAGCAAGTTCAGCCTGTTTTGCTGCTTCTTCTGCCTGATCTGCTGCCTCTTTCGCCAGACGGGCATCCTTCTTCTCTGCTTCTTTCTTTAATTCTGCTTTTGTAAGAGGAGTACAGCGGAAGATTGCCATTCCCATAGAGGGAACCGTAATGGCTATGGAATCTTCCCTTCCATCCCAGGTAATCTCCTGTGACTGTTTTAAGCGGGCGTTGGTTCTTCCTTCACCGCCATATTTCTTCTCATCACTGCTGAAAATCTCTTTGTATTTTCCCTTAAACGGAACTCCGATGCGGAAATCTTCATACACAACCGGTGTAAAGTTACATACGACCAGAATCGTCTCACTGATCTTTCCGGTTTTCCTTAAAAATGTGACAATACTGTGGTCTGCATCGAGACAGCTCAGCCACTCAAAACCATCGCTTGAATAATCCTTAAGATACATAGCAGGAGTTGCCTGATAAAAGGCATTTAAGTCTCTTACATAACTCTGAAGCTGTTGTCTGGATTTTTTCTCCTCCAGTTCCTTCCAGTCCAGTTCCTTCTTTTCACACCATTCACTCGTCTGGCCAAACTCCTGTCCCATAAATAACAGCTTTTTACCCGGATGAGTTGCCATGAATCCATATGCCACCCTTAGATTGGCAAGCTTCTGTGGTTCCTCCCCTGGCATCTTCTGGAGCATGGAACACTTTCCATGTACGACTTCGTCATGGGAGAGCACAAGGACAAAATTCTCGCTGTATGCATATACCATACTGAAGGTCAGTTCACCATGACAGTTTTTGCGGAACAGCGGATCACATTTCAGATAATTCGTAAAGTCATTCATCCAGCCCATGTTCCACTTGTAATCAAATCCAAGACCACCGTCTTTCACATCACCAGTAACCATTGGCCATGCGGTGGATTCTTCTGCAATCAGAAGCGCCCCGTCTTTTCGCGCTTTCAGAACCTGACTCAGCCTGCGGATCAGATCGACTGCCTCCAGATTCTCATTTCCGCCGTACATATTCGGAACCCATTCCCCGTTCTGTTTGCCATAGTCCAGATAAAGCATGGACGCCACTGCATCCATACGGATTCCATCTGCATGATATTTGTCCACCCAGTACACAGCATTGGCAATCAAGAAGTTGGCAACCTGCGGGCGGCCGTAGTTAAAGATCAGTGTTCCCCAATGCGGGTGGCTTCCTTTTCTTGGATCCCAGTGTTCATAAAGAGCCGTTCCATCAAAATTAGCCAGTCCAAACGCATCTCTTGGAAAATGAGCCGCAACCCAGTCAAGAATGACACCGATTCCCTGCTGGTGCATATAGTCAATAAAATACATCAGGTCTTTTGCGGTTCCGTATCTGGAAGTAGGTGCATAATACCCGGTAACCTGATACCCCCAGGACTCGTCGAGAGGGTGCTCCATAATCGGAAGCAGTTCAATGTGGGTGTAATTCATGCTCTTTACATATTCTGCCAGAATCGGAGCAATCTCCCGGTAATTATAGAATTCTTTCTCCGGGTTTCCATCCGGATTCTCCGGCTTACGAAAGCTCCCCAGATGCACTTCATAGATCGCCATAGGCCGTTCCTTTGTATCGATTACCTTCCGCTCTTCCATCCACTTGGAATCATGCCATTCAAAGCCGGACAGATCTCTTACAACGCTGGCAGTATTTGGGCGGAATTCACTTCCAAATCCATATGGATCTGCTTTTAACTGCAGCTTGTCCCCCCGGTGCTTTATCTCATATTTGTAGATCTCGCCTTCTTTAAGCCCCGGTATAAACAGTTCAAATACGCCAAAGCTTCCAAGCCGCTGCATCAGGTGGCATCTGCCATCCCAGTGGTTAAAATCACCAACAACACTTACTTTTACAGCATTTGGTGCCCAGACTGCAAACAAGACTCCGGATACTCCATCCACGACCATTGGATGGGCTCCCATCTTCTCATAGATCTGATAGTTCACACCATTCTCAAACAGCATCAGATCCGCATCGGTAAGTACCTGTCCAAAGGAATACGGATCGCTCTGTTCGGTAACGGTGCCATCCTCTTTTTCTACGATTAACGTATAATCTGGCACTTTTTTTCCTTTTAAGAGCACTGCATAGAATCCGTTTTCATCCATGCATTCCATTTCTGTCTTTTTCCCGGTATCAGAAAACTTTACCGCTACACTTTTTGCGTCTGGCAGAAAAGCCTGAATCAGAATTCCTTCCTTTATCACGTGTCCGCCCAGAAAATCCTTCGGATGATCTTCGTCCGAATATACGATTCCCTCGATCTTTTCCCAGTTCATCAGGTCATATAACTTTGTACTCATTAACTATCCTCCAGATTATCTTTATTTTCCAGGGTAACGAATGACTGACGCCACATCATATCCTTGCAGTTTGTCTCTGCCTTTCAGACCTTCGAGTTCCATTAAAAAGACTATTTTTACCACCTGTCCGCCAAGTTCTTCCACTAATTTGATAATTGCCTCGGTAGTCCCCCCGGTCGCCATTAGATCATCAATAATCACGACCCTCTGCCCCGGCTTTATGGCATCTTTGTGGAGTTCAAGCTCTGCGGTGCCATATTCCAGTTCATATTCCACGGATATGGTTTCACATGGCAGCTTTCCTTTTTTCCGAACCGGAATAAACCCTTTTCCTGTCAAATATGCCACCGGAACACCAAAAATGAACCCTCTTGACTCTGGTCCTACTACCAGATCAAAATCCAGTCCATCCAATTCTTTTTTCATTCCATCAATTGCCAGCTTCAATCCATCCGGATCTTTGATTACACTGGTAACATCCCGGAAAATAATACCCGGTTCCGGAAAATCCGGAATACTTCTTACATACTCCTCAACCTTTTTCATCTGCTCATTCTCCTTTTCATTTGACATACCTAATTATATTCTATCATTTTCAGCAAAAATATCAACGATAATATTTTAGCAGAAGCTGGGGCTTTTTCTGATTACGATATTCGTTCACCTGCGCTGTAAACACAAGGGAAAGTGTTAATTCTGCCCCTTTCCCGGCATACAGAGCATCCAGCCCGTCTTCCCCGAATTTTTCTTTGATATATGCATCAAACAACTCTACATCGTGAAACAGTGTAAAACAATATAAACCGATGCTGCCCTTTTGTCTTACATCGAAATTACGGTACTGTTTTTCCCTGCCAAAGCATCTTGCCGCTATGAGTGTGCAGTCTTTTGCAACAAACAAAGGCTCTGGATTGTCTTTTCCAAAAGGTCTTGCAAGATACAATTCTTCAATCTCTTCCAGTGTACAAAAGGATAATGGAACACAGGCATCGATTCGAACTACCCGCATTAGATCCTCATCGGTCAGGGTGCATTTCTCATTCAGCCTCCTGCGCAGGTTAAGAGCCTTCTTTTTTCTCTCCTCCGGATCCAGGCTATCGCATTGAAGCGACATGCCTGCCGCCATAGGATGTCCCCCGAACCGGGAAAATAATTCTTTTACTTTGACAAGTTCATCGTACATCGAATAACCGTCAATACTTCTGCCAGAGCCTTTTACTCCATCTTTTGAATCCGTCAGGATAATACATGGCTTATAATACCGCTCCCGGATTCTTCCGGCAATAATTCCGGCCAGACTCTCATGGCACAAAGGAAGATAGATCACAAGAACCCGGTCCTCCTTATATTCTTCCTCCTCGGCTATGGCAACCGCCTGTTCCAGATAGATTTCCGTCAGATTTTTCCGCTCCTCATTTAGCTCTTTTAACGCTGCCGCCTGCTCTCTGGCCTGTTCCTTTGACGAAAGCAGCAGGTTTAATGCCTCATCTGCCACCTCAAGCCTTCCTGCCGCGTTCAGACACGGTCCAAGCACAAATCCCAGATGGTAAGCGGTCAGTTCCTGTCCCGAAAGACCGCTTAATTCGATGAGGCTCATAAGTCCCGGATTCCATGTATTCGAAAGCATCGGAAGTCCCAGCTTGACAATCGTCCGGTTCTCTCCAGAGAGTGGCATCACGTCACACACGGTAGCAAATGCTGCAAAACCAAGATAATGCTCATACCAGTCTTTACAGAATGGATGAATCTCATTTAAGAGGGAAAGCACCTGATAGGCCACTGAAGCACCACACAATTCCTTATAGGGATAAGGACAGTCTGGCTGTTTTGGATTGACCACACAATCTGCAGGGGGAATCCGGTATGTACGGCCTTCTTCAGTTTCTTCATATGGAATGTCATGATGATCCGTCACAATCACACCCATTCCTTTTTTCTTCGCATATTCTACTTCCCCATAGGCAGATATCCCATTATCGCATGTAATAATGAGACTGACTCCTGCTTCTTTGGCCTCATCAATCATATTACAATTCATCCCGTAACCGTCCTTCATCCGGTCAGGAAGCCGGTAATCTGCCAGAGCACCTGCCATGTTAAGGGCTGATATCAGCAAAAATGTCGACATAATCCCATCTACATCATAATCTCCTATAATACGAATCCGCTTCTTTTCTTCAATATGCATCGCCAGAAGTTCTGCTGCCTTCCTCCCATCTTTTAACCGGGAAGGATCACCAAGATGTTCTTTTGAGGGATAAAGAAAGGCTTCCATCTCTTTTGGGGAACGGACTCCCCTGTGTACACAGATCCCTGCAAGAACCGGACTGATGTTGTAATCTGCCGCAATCTTATTAATACTCTCATCATCTTTTTTTAAAAACCAGCGTTCCATCCCTTCTCGACTCCTTTTTTGAAAAAAAATCCTGCGGAAACAGTTTCCTTTCTCTTCCGCAGGATGCATCATCAGGCTGCCCTGATTGTTTTATTTTGCTTTTTTGGCACTGGTTTTCTCTTTAGTAGTAATCTTCTTCAGACAGAACCAAAGTGCTCCGGTTATACAGATTGAAGAATAAGCACCGCAGACAATACCGACCATAAGAGGAATGGTAAAATCACGGATGGAGCTTACACCAAGGATTGCAAGCAGGAATACCATGATAAAGGTTGTTAAAGAAGTATTAATGCTTCGGCTGATTGTTTCGGTAATACTATTATCAACCACTTCAGCAAGAGCCTCGAGATTACGATCATTGATCTTCTTCTTATTCTCACGTATCCGGTCAAAGATAACAATGGTTGCGTTAACAGAGTAACCTACAATCGTAAGCATACATGCGATAAAGTTGCTGTCCACAGCAATCCGGGCAACCGAATATACCATAAATACAACTAAAACATCATGGAGCAATGCAAGCACCGCACTGGCACCAAAATTGAAATCTTTAAAACGAATCCAGATGTAGATTAACATACAAATACCAGCAATAATCACCGCAATAATGGCATCTGACTTCATCTCATCACTTACAGAAGCACTGATGCTTTCCGTCTGGATATTTTTCTCTTCCACCTGATAAGTTTCCTGCAATGCAGTTTGCAAGGCTTCTCTCTTGGAAAGATCTAATTCCGTAGTCTTCACTAAAAGGGCATTCGCACCTTTTACTTCTGAGATCTCTGCCTTGCAGCCAGTTGCATCTTCCACGGCCTTTGCCATCTCATCGTTGGATGGAAGATCCCCGGTAAAGGTAACTTCTGTGGAAGTACCGCCCTTGAAATCAAGACCGTAATTTAAGATCTCACCAATCTGGCTCTTATTCACAAATAACGCCCCAACACCGATCGCAATCAGCACAATGGAGAAGATTGCAAACTTTGGAAAATGCTTTGTAAATGGAATGGTCTTTGTTTTCTTCTGTACTCCATAGAATTTTTCTTTGTCAAGACCCATATTATAAAAAGCATTTAAGACAAATTTTGTTACAAATAATGCGGTAACCATGGAAAGTACAATACCGATTCCCAGTGTCTGGGCAAAGCCTTTCACGGTACCAGAGCCTTTCAGATAAAGCACTACGGCTGCAATCAAGGTTGTAATGTTACCATCGACGATGGCAGACATAGCTTTGTCAAAGCCCATTTTTATTGCAGAACGAACGGTCTTTCCGGTTGCCAGTTCTTCCCGGATACGGGTAAAGATAATGACGTTAGCATCTACTGCCATACCGATGGAAAGAATAATACCTGCAATACCCGGAAGTGTCAGTGTTACGTTAAAGCCATTTAACACAATCGCAACCATGGCAACATATGCAGTCAGCGCAATACTTGCGGCAACACCTGGAATCCGGTAATAAATGATCATGAATAAAATAACAAGAATAAAACCAATCAGACCGGCAATAAGACTTGTCCGGATTGCTTCGGAACCAAGTTTTGCACCTACTACATTGGAACGTACTTCTTTTAATTCCAGAGGAAGGGCACCAATCCGGATAGTGGCTGCCAGGTCTTCCGCTGCCTCAAAAGATTCCTGACCACTGATTACTGCAACTCCATCGGTAATAGCGGTATTTACGGTAGGAGCCTGGATTACACTGCCATCATACACAATGGAAATCTGCTGTCCTACTAACCGCTCCGTTGCTTCCGCAAATTTTTCTTTGCCGCTTCCATTCAGTTCGAGTTTTACCTCATAGGAAGTCGCACCTTGCGTATTCGTCTGGGCAGATGCTGTATTAATATCCGAACCATCAATTACGACCGTTCCGTCCGGTTCAACAAACTGGATGCTTCCGGCTTTTCCAAGAGCTTCCAGAATGGCATTGGCATCAGTTACACCTGGAATATCCACATTAATCCGCTTTGCACCTTCTTTGTAGACGGCTGCTTCCGTACTGTAATTCTCCACACGTTTCTGGAGCTTGTATACGGTATCATTCATCTGTTCTTCCGTCGGATTATCGGCATTTGCTTCATAAGTGATGCTGACACCTCCCGCCAGATCCAGACCAAGTTTAATATTTTCTGCTTTTCCCTTATGGTGGCTTCCCACTCCGACAAATACTACAACCGCCATAAGCGCAATTGCAGCAATCACGATCAGAATATGAAGGATGCCCTTCTTTGTGTCTTTCATTATTTTTTCTCCTTCTTTCAACTTACTACTAAAACCTTTCACCAGACAAAACTTAACAATCCTGGTCTGCTTCAGCTGCTTTTATCATGATTGCGCACTCAATCCGCTTTCTCTGCAATACACACCCGATCTCATACGCATCAAGAATACTGTTATGGAAATGATAAGAATTGGCACTGCATCCACCGCTGCAGTAATATTTTGCAAAACAATCCTGACATTTCTTTTTGGCATAAACATTACACTGTTTAAATTCATCTCTCAGTGCGGTATTTTTCACACCGTCGTATACATTTCCCATGAGAAATGCTTCATTTCCCACAAATTGATGGCAAGGATACAAATCCCCCCAAGGGGTAACGGCCAGATACTCGGTTCCGGAACCACAGCCGGATAACCGTTTTGCCACACATGGGCCACCGCTTAAATCAATCATAAAGTGGAAGAAATTAAATCCTTTTCCTTCTTTTTTCCGGCGGATCATCTCTTTTGCCAGAATATCATACTGCTCTAAGAGGACTGGCAGGTCTTCTTCCCGGATCGCATAATCTTCTTCCGGCGGGGCTACTACCGGCTCCACAGATATCTGCTTAAAGCCTAAATCGGCAAGGTGTAATACATCCTGTGCAAAATCCAGATTATGATGGGTAAAGGTTCCCCGGACATAATAGTTGGTCTGGTTCCGGCTTTCTGCTAATTTCTGGAATTTCGGAAGAATCAGCTCGTAGCTTCCTTTTCCATTTCTGGATGGACGCATGTAGTCATGAACACTCTGCCTTCCATCTATACTTAATACTACATTTGCCATCTCCTGATTGGCAAATTCCATAATCTCATCGTCCAGCAGAACCCCATTGGTCGTTAACGTGAAACGGAAATTCTTGTTATGTATCTTTTCCTGTTCCCGTCCGTACCGCACCAGATCTTTCACTACCTGGAAGTTCATCAGCGGCTCTCCTCCAAAGAAATCCACTTCCAGATTTCTCCGGTTGCCTGAATTAGCAATCAGAAAGTCCAGTGCCTGTTTTCCCACTTCATAACTCATTAATGCTTTATCGCCGTTATATTCGCCCTTCCCGGCAAAGCAATAGCGGCATGCCAGATTACAGTCATGGGCAATGTGCAGGCAAAGTGCTTTTACTACGGTTGGCCGCTTCTTTACGTCGAAGATATAATCTTTATAGATATCTTCTGTAAACAGGCTTCCTTCTTCTTTTAACTCTTCTACTTCTGCAATGGCTTCTTTTACTTCTTCCAAAAGTGCTGATTCCTGATAAGTGTTATATGGAGGCAGTTCTTTATACTTTGCCACCAGCTTGTCAGTCAGTTTTTCTTTTGGAGTCTGTTCATACTGTTCAATGATATCATACACCAGGTCATCCACAACATGGACACTCCCGCTGTTTACATCAAGTACAATGTTATAACCATTGCTTTTATATTGGTGTATCACAACATAACTCCTTCCATACTACAGAACAAATATAACGGGCAGCGACCACAATCGCTGCCCATGCTTTCACCGGAGAATTGATTATTGATTCTCACAGCTCTGATTGCCGACTGTACAAGATGTCTTGCAAGCAGACTGGCAAGATGTCTGGCATTCGCCACAACCGCCCTTTTTCATGGACTCTTTTAAGTTACGTGTGCTTAATGTCTTAACATGCTTCATGATAAGCACCTCCTTATTTTCTTGTAAACCGTTCCTATTATAGCATACCTTCCAAGGATTGCAAAGAGTTTTTGCGACTTTCCAAAAAAGATTTGTAACAGTTCAGCCGTGGCGAGCGCACAGCCGGCGAAAGCATGCATAATATCAGATACCATGAAATATCCGCTTTTGCTCCGTTGAACACGTAGCGGTACTAAGGTTTTGCAAAAAACATGCAAAACCAAGTGCCGACGTGTTCAAAGGGATATTTCATAATACCTGATATTTTGCATGCTTCTCCGGCAGCTGTGCGCTCGCCACGGCTGAACTGTTAGAAAGATTTTCCACCTTTCCTCAGCTCACCATCCCTCCAAGCATTCCGCCAAATGCACACAAAAGAAGAACCATGGCGGTGCTGCCACCATGTACCAGTGTCAGGCCATTCATGGCAAAGGACAGGATAAGAAGAATGAGAAAATAGAGAAATCCGGACAGGATTCCCCACAGATACCTTCGTTTCCCGGTCTTTTTTCCTAGATAAAAACCACCGGCAAATGCAGAAAACAAATAAACGACTACCATTCCCACACGAATCATCGTATCCGAAAACCGGAGTTCATATAGAAGAAAAGCAAGAAGAAACAAAAGGGTTCCGGTTATTACATAGGAAAATACTAGTGATTTTAATACTTTCATATACACTCCTTTGCAGTTACGGTACAAAACTGCGGCCATATATGATAAAGTATATGGAGAAGGTTTGAAAATATACCAGCCATGAAAATACTTTATCTGCATGTGTCTGGTTTTGAAAAAACGCAAGGAGGCATTCTATGAAACGAACGGTTGATCTTCACACCCATTCTTCAGTATCGGACGGAACCTTAAGTCCGTCCGAACTGGTTATGTATGCATATAACCATCATTTATCAGCAATTGCACTTACCGACCATGACACGGTAAAGGGAATTATGGAAGCAGAGAAAGCAGCTTGTGCTATCCGGGCAGATGGAGGAGACTTCCGGCTGATTCCGGGAGTGGAACTGTCCCTTGGATTCCGGAAGAAGGATATTCATATGCTTGGATTATTCATTGATCCAGAATCCGAGCCATTAAAGAAGGCGCTTTTCGAGGCTGAACAGGAGCGCAATGACCGGAACCGGAAAATGACAGAACGTCTTTCCCAGGCCGGAATTGATATTACTTACGAAAAATTAGTGGAATTCTGCGGGGATGCCATCATTACAAGAGCCCATTTCGGGAAATATATGATTGCCCACAATATTGTAGGGACAATGAAAGAAGCCTTCACCAAATATCTCAATGAAGACGGTCCGTACTATGTAGGCAGAACCTATTTATCCCCGGAGGAGGGCATTGACTTAATCCTTAAAGCCGGTGGCGTTCCGGTGCTGGCTCATCCCCTTCTTTACCACCTGTCTGATGAGGATCTGGATGTGCTGGTACACCGGCTTTCTTCTCATGGATTAAAAGGAATTGAGGCGATCTATTCGAATAACCTTGGAAATGACGAAGAAAAAGTAAGAGCGCTTGCGAAAAAATACCATCTAAAAATCAGCGGTGGGTCTGACTTTCATGGCCAGAACAAACCGCTGATTGAAATCGGGACAGGAAAGCACAATCTGTCCATTCCTTATTCCATATTAGAAGATCTGGAATCTACTTTGGAGCAGTAGTATCCTGATATTTTTCCATACTTTCTACTGATTCCAGCAATGGTGATGTGTGTCTATCCTCAACATTATTGTTCTTGGAACGGTAGACAAGTGGAAGAAGAATCGGGGCGATAATCGTTGTGACTAATACGACGATAATAATCGGTCCCATAAAATCCTTGTTCATCAATCCCACCGCTTCTCCTTTATTCGCCACAATCAGGGCTACCTCACCACGGGAAATCATACCGACACCAATTCTCAGACAATCCTTTGTGGAATATTTCATCAGCTTTGCTCCAAGGCCGCAGCCAAGAATCTTTGTCAGGATTGCCACAACTGCCAGCAGCACAGAAAACAGGACAATGGCTGTTGTCATACGGGGCAGTTCTACCTTAAGCCCGATACTTGCAAAAAAGACAGGTGATAACAGCAGGTACGATAACGTATCAAACCGTGCAGAGATATAATGGCTTTTTTCCGTACCGGAGATAATCAGTCCTGCAAAAAATGCACCTGTAATATCTGCAACCCCAAAAAGTGTCTCGGAAAAATAAGCCATCAACAGACAGAATACGAATGCCGTAATTACAAACCGTCTCATATTGTTCTTATATGTAGAAGTCCATTTGCCGAACAGCTTGTAAAACAAAAATCCAACGACAAAAAGGAATACAAAAAACAATGCGATTTTTAAAAGAACCATACCGATTCCGGCAGATGCACTACCCTCCCCGCTGCCTGCAAGGCTGGTAATCATAGTCAGGGCAATAATTCCAAGCACGTCATCAATAACCGCTGCTCCTAAAATGGCGTTACCCGACCTGGTATTTAACTTACCCATCTCTTTTAATGTCTCCACGGTAATACTTACCGAAGTAGCCGTTAAAATGACACCGATAAAGAGGTTCTGCAGAAACGGAGCGGCCTGTGCCCCATCGGAAGATGTGTTAAAGAAGTAAGATACAAGGAACCCTCCACCAAGAGGAACTAAGACACCAAACAGGGCAATGATAAACGATGCCAGACCTGCCTTCTTAAGCTGGTCAATCTCTGTCTCAAGTCCGGCGCAGAACATTAAAACAATGACTCCTACTTCCGACAGCTGTGTAAGGAATTCTGTCTCCGTTAACACACCAAACATCGCTGGTCCAAGCAACAGTCCTGCCAGTAATGCACCTACTACCTGCGGCATATGAAATCGTTTGGTAATCAATCCTAATACTTTGGTGCTCAACAGAATAATTGCAATGTCTAATAAAAACTGATAACCCATTTTCATTACCTCTTTCTGGTCTTATCCGGCCTGCTATTTTTTCGCTTTTTCTACATCAATGATTGCATCTTTTTTCATAGGAATCCGGCAGTTCTTATTGTTTCCGAATTCTACAATCACGATATCCGGTGTCACATCAATAATCGTACCATAAAACCCGCTGGTCGTTAAAATGCTGTCACCGATTTCTACGGAATTCACAACTGCAAGATGTTCCCGCTCCTGCTTTTTCTGCGGACGAATGGCAAAAAAATACATAATCGCAAACATCACAAGCAAAGACCCAATCATTAACGCGAAGCTTTCACCTGCTCCGGCCGCTGCATTATTGCCTGCTGTCTCAAGAAAAACAAATGAATTCATACATGATCCTCCTAGTCTTAATTAATACATACAGAGGGTATTATACCCCATTTTCCCCGCCCCGCAAACTATTTATTTTATTTTTCTTAAATTCCTGATAACGGTGTTCCTCTATCGCCTGGCGGATTTCCTCCATCAGGTGATTATAAAAATAAAGATTATGGGTGACTAAAAGCCGGAGTCCAAGCATCTCTTTTGCTTTTAGGAGATGACGGATATAGGCTCTTGTATAATGACGGCACACCGGACACTGACAGCCTTCTTCCAGAGGACGTCCGTCGGTTTCGTATCTGGCATTCATCAGATTCATTTTCCCGTGATTTGTGTAGGCATGTCCATGTCTTCCGTTCCGTGCCGGATAAACACAGTCAAAAAAGTCTACGCCACGGTCAACCGCCTCGAGAATATTTTCCGGTGTTCCCACTCCCATCAGATAAGTCGGCTTATTCTGCGGCAGATACGGAACGGTCTCTTCGAGAATCTCATACATTGCTTCGTGGGATTCCCCTACCGCCAGTCCTCCTAATGCGTATCCGTCCAGATCCATCTGGGCGATCTGTTTCGCATGCGCAATCCGGATATCACGGAATGTTCCACCCTGGTTAATTCCAAACAACATCTGGTGTGGGTTAATTGTATCCGGAAGATGGTTTAAACGTTCCATTTCTTTCTTACACCGCAAAAGCCATCTGGTGGTCCGGTCAACGGAATCCTGCATATATTCCCTTGTTGCAGGATACGGAGGACATTCATCAAATGCCATCGCAATGGTGGATGCCAGGTTCGACTGAATCTGCATACTCTCTTCCGGTCCCATAAAAATCTTTCTTCCGTCTACATGAGACTGGAAATAAACACCTTCTTCTTTGATCTTTCTTAGACCAGCAAGGGAAAACACCTGAAAGCCGCCGGAATCGGTAAGAACCGGCCGGTCCCAGTTCATGAACGAATGAATGCCGCCCATCTTTTTCACAATCTCATCTCCCGGTCTGACATGGAGATGATACGTATTCGATAATTCCACCTGTGTTCCAATCTCTTTTAAATCCATCGTAGATACTGCACCCTTAATCGCAGCCGCCGTTCCCACATTCATAAAAACCGGCGTTTCAATCACCCCATGCACCGTGGACAGACGTCCCCGTTTTGCCCTTCCATCGGTTGTCAACAGTTCATACATATTTTTTACCCTTTCTGATTCCTTTTTCTAACAGAAGAAAGGGGCATCCCAGTGTTTGGAAGGCCCCTTTGTCATTCCGGCATTTCTATATCCCCATCTTCGGATCAGGCAACTCTTGATCCAGTAGAAAATTTGTCTAATACGGCTTCAAACTCTTCATTATAGCCCGCATAATCCACATTTAATTCCCTGCTTAAATCCATACTTAGAATTCCCAGGATGGATTTCGCATCAATGATGACGCGGTTATAATAAATATCAATGTCAAAATCACATTTTGAAGCTGCATTTACAAATTCCTTCACTTCGGAAAGTCCATGTAAACGAATCTTAGCAGACTCCATAAAATCACTTCCTTCTTTCTGATCTTTGACTATGTTTCTTACTTCCTGTATGATAAAATGATGTCCGATGCCTCATAATCATCGCAGCCACCATGTGACGTAAGTTATAGCACTTTTTTTTCTATCTGTCAAATGGTTTTTCCAATTGTTTTTTGCCTCATTTTCCATTATTTCGCACAAAAAAAACACACAGTTTATAAAGATTTTGTGTGTTTTTTTCATATTGTTTTTGGAAAGATACATTACCATTCCAAAAACAACTATTAATTCGAAACCAAATCTGGCAAATTATGTCAAATAATCATTATTTTATCGTCCGTTCATCCAGTTTTTTGTACGGGTTATGATGTCCCACATACTTATAAGCCGGACGGATAATCTTACCCTCGTTGACCAATTCCTCAATCCGGTGGGCACACCATCCGGAGATCCGGGAGATTGCAAAAAGCGGCGTAAATAATTCATCCGGAAGGTCTAACATCCGGTAAACGAAACCGCTGTAAAAGTCCACATTTGCACAGATGCTTTTAAAAATGTGTCGTTTTTCTTCAATAAGCCCCTTTGAGATCTCTTCAACCCGGTTATACAGTTCAAATTCTTCGGTCAGGCCTTTTTCCTCGGAAAGCGCTTTCGCATATTTCTTTAACACCACTTCTCTTGGATCCGATTCGGTATATACAGCATGTCCCATACCATAGATCAGTCCAGCATGGTCGAATGCCTTTTTCTCAAGAATATCGTTGAGATAGCTGCGAAGAGCATCCTCATCCGTCCAATCACTTATGTGCTGTTTTAAATCGTCAAACATGGCAATTACTTTCCGGTTCGCACCACCATGCCTTGGTCCTTTCAAGGATCCAAGGGAAGCTGCAACCGTAGAATATGTATCCGTTCCGGTAGACGACACTACATGGGTCGTAAAGGTAGAGTTATTACCACCACCATGCTCCGCATGCAGAACCAAAGCCACATCGAGAACCTTTGCTTCCAACTCCGTATAAGTTCCATCCGGTCTAAGACAGCGCAGCAGATTTTCCGCCGTAGAAAGCTCCGGTTTTGGATAACGGATAACCAGGCTTTTTCCCAGATTATAATGACGATATGCCTGATAACCATATGCGGAGATCAGCGGAAACTTTGCAATGAGCTGCAAAGACTGCCGCAGCACATTCTCCACGCTGATATCGTCTGGGTTCTTGTCATAAGAATACAAGGTCAATACACTTCTCTGCAGACAGTTCATCATATCTTTTGACGGAGCCTTCATGATAACATCCCGGACAAATTTATCCGGTAGTTTCCGGTAGTGCCCGATCAGCTCAATGAAATCATCCAGCTGTTCTTTTGTCGGAAGTTCGCCAAACAACAACAGATACGTCGTTTCTTCAAAACAGAACTTCCGCCCGGCACATCCTTCCACCAGATCTTCTACATTGTATCCCTGATAATACAGTTCACCTGGAGTCGGCACATTTTCTCCTTCAACCGGCTTCTTACCAATTACATCGGAAATCTCCGTCAATCCCGTAAGGACACCCTGTCCTTTGGAATCCCTGAGCCCCCGTTTTACATCATATTCCAAATACAGATTCAGATCAATCTTTCCGGATGATTTACAAAAGGATACCATCTGTCTGAATTTCTCATCAACCGGCACCTCTTCTAACATCTCTTCCTCTTCCTGCAAATTAATATCCATTTGATCACTCCTTTTAGCCATATTTTCTTCATATGATGAAAACTTTACCATTCTTTTTCCTTTCTGACAAGTTTTTTGTAAAATACATTCTTTTTCAAGGAATTTTCAGACAAAATACTTATTTTCCATGGACGGCTTCCTCCTGATCCATTTCCCTTAACTGACACAGCTCCACACAATTTTCAATAAACCGGCGTGATACAAACGGATGCTTTTCCAATAATTCTTCTTTTGTCATCCCCTTTACGCGGCAATCTGTATATACGTCCCTGGACATCTGGAACAGAGTAATCAGATGCTTGCGGTCGATCAGATGGCACACCTCCAGTGTCTTTGGTGTAAGCACTTTCTGATACAGATACTCCAGATGATTCATATCACTATAAGACATCGTATCCTCTAAGAATGTAAAACACCCGGAGTCCGGATTCTGTAAAAAGCCGGAATGCAGGGCAAGAAGCTGGCAGGCATCTTCAATACTGTCCAGACGGATGTCAAAGGATGCCAGCTTATACTCACGGATCGTATCTTCCATAATGGTCAAAAGCATCCGGATCATATGCTGCGGCTTTCCGGCTATCTCTGAATAGATTTCATCATAAGAAACCTGTTCCAGCTTTTCATAACGCATGCCAAATGCCCAGGTTACAAGCAGGGATAACCGGTATGCCTCATATAATCCGATGGTCTGTTCCTGTGTTTTCATCCCTTTTACTTTCAGGTGCAGACACCGGTAATCTTCCTGTGTAATATCAAGATCTCCCAGAATACGGATATTTCCTTCCTCTTTTAACAATTCTTTTTCCAGAATCCTCTCCATTTCTGTCAGTGACATTGCAATTTCAAACATGATTTATTCCTCCCCTTGATTCAATTTATAATTTACAATTCCATTTTTGCATGATAAAATAAAGCAGTCGTTGATGAGCAGCACAGATGACCGCGCCCACATATGCCGAAAGGCTGTGGGTGAGGAAAGTCCGGGCTTCACAGGGCAGAGTGCCGGATAACGTCCGGTGGAGGCGACTCCAAGGCTAGTGCAACAGAAATAAACCGCAGATTCATTCTGTAAGGGTGGAAAGGCGAGGTAAGAGCTCACCGCCCTGCTGGTAACAGCAGGGGCACATGTAAACCCCACTTGAAGCAAGACCGAACGGAAAGCGATACGGCGGCCCGTCGTGCTTTCGGGTAGGTCGCTTGAGTCCGGTGGTAACACCGGAACCAGATAGATGGTCATCCAATACAGAACCCGGCTTATAGTGCTGCTCATCACACTTTAAAGACACTTCCTCCGATAAATTCACGAAGCAGTGAATTCTTTGGCACTTCTTCGCCGCTGACTCCGATAAAATAATCCAGAAATTTCAACAGTCTTTTTGCTTCCATATATTCCGGACAATCATGTGGAATTCCAAATAATGCAGGCTCCGCATATTGTTTTAACACGGATAATTCATAAACAAGTGCGGAATTAAACATGGCATCTGCTTCTTCCTGGTACGGAAAAATGTATTCTTCCTCACCTCTGCGCACAGACGGCCACATACGGATTGTCTCAATCGCAGACGTTCCGCGGGATCTGGCATCCCTTACCATTCTCCGGATTAATCGCCCATCCGTTGTGGAGATCCGGTTATGCTCATCAATATTTAACTGGGTCAGAGCACTGATATAAATCTTATACTTACTCTCTCTTGGAAGGGAATAGGTCAGCCTCTCATTTAAACCATGTATTCCCTCAATGACCAGAATATCATCCGGTCCTAACTGTTTATAATCTCCCTTATATTCCCGTCTTCCGGTTTTGAAGTTAAAAAATGGCAGCTCCACCCGTTTTCCGTGAAGGAGATTGGTCATATCCTCATTGAATTGCTCAATGTCAATGGCCTCTAAACACTCATAATTATATTTTCCATTTTCATCTTTTGGCGTATCTTCCCGGTTGACAAAATAGTTATCCACCTCAATCGGATGCGGCTTTAAGCCATGGGTGCGAAGCTGGATGGACAGCCGGTGTGAAAACGAGGTTTTGCCAGAAGAGGACGGTCCTGCAATGGTGATAAATTTGACATTTTTCCGCCGGATAATATCCTCTGCAATCTCTGCGATTTTTTTCTCCTGCATGGATTCCTGCACTAAAATCAAATTGCCCATATCTCCTGCGGCAATGGTGTCATTTAAGTCACCTACCGTATTCACCGATACCCCTCTGCCCCATTCGTTTGTTTCCCACATCGTCTGAAACAGCTTTGGCCGGTCTTCAAATGGCGTTAACTGATCCGGCGTGCTCTGTCTTGGCCGGTTTAAGATAAAGCCGTTCTGATATGGAAACAGATCGAATAACTTTAGTATGCCAGTTGATGCCGGCATATATCCATAAAAATAATCTTCAAATCCATCGAGATTATAGATATTTGCCTTGGATACCCGCCGATACTGAAACAGATGGCTTTTATCATACATATGATACTGCTCAAACAAAGCAATTGCCTCCTCGGTATCCAAGGATTTTTTTTCCAGACAAAGATCCGCTTCGACCATCTGCTTCATCCGTTCTTTCACCCGGCCAAGTGTTTCCTTCGTAGGCGCAGCCTCGCCTTCTAACAGGCAGAAGATCCCGCTTCCAATGGTGGATTCTACCCTGAGACGTTTGATATTCTCCCTGCCCGCTTCCTGGTAAAATGCTTTCAGCATAAGGAGAATCAGACCTCTCTCATAGGTTTTATAACCTGCCGGATCTCCAACCGTCAAAAAATCCACCTTGGCATCTTTTGTCACGGCTTTGGTTAATTCACGCAGCCTTCCATCTACCGAAGCGAGAATGATGTCATAAGGATACTGCCCCTTTACTTCCTTCGCTACTTCACTTAGAACGATTCCTTTTGGATAGCTTTTTTTTGCTCCCTGAATCGTCAGTTGAATCATTTCCAAATCTCTCATTCCCTTCTACCTAACTAAAATATGACAGAGCAAGATGAATATATTCCATCTCTTTATAAAGTTCTTCCAAAAGTTCCCCATGAGATTCTTTTCCCTGCTCTTTAATCGTCTGGATAATCTGATTGTTTTTCTTTTCCTGGGAAAGCAGATATTCTTTTAAGACTGGATTCCTGCTTTCTAACAAAGATTTCCCATACCGCTCATATACCGGATAAAAACGGTAATCTTCACTCTTAACTGAGAATAGAGCCGTATAATATTTTCCATCTTCCCTGACCATGGATTCTTTCCGGATCTCATATCCCTGTTGCGCTAAAAAACGGCGGACCATAGAAATCTCTGACTGGGGCTGCAACACAAGGGATTTGATCTTTAAACGGCAAAAACTCTCGTCAAGGATCTTCACAATCAGTCTTCCGCCCATTCCGGCAATCAATAACGTATCTGCCTCCCCTTCTTTTAACTCGTTTGTCCCGTCAGAAAGCCGGATCTGTATGTTCGTTTCAAGACCCGCTTCTTTAATATGCTCTTTTGCTATTTTTAATGGTCCCTGATTTACGTCCATGGCAATTACCGATTTGGCTATTTTTTTCTGCATCAGATAAATGGACAGATAGGCATGGTCACATCCAATATCCGCAATCCGGGAATTTTTCGGAACAAGATCCGCAATCATCTGCATACGTTTGGATAATTTTAACATCAGCTCTTACTCCAGATAATCTTTTAATTTACGGCTTCTGCTTGGATGGCGCAGTTTTCTTAACGCTTTTGCCTCAATCTGGCGGATACGCTCTCTTGTAACATTGAATTCTTTTCCGACTTCTTCGAGCGTTCTGGCACGTCCATCATCGAGCCCGAACCGGAGACGAAGTACTTTCTGCTCCCTCTCCGTAAGGGTTCCCAGCACCTCCACAAGCTGTTCTTTTAACAGGGTAAATGCCGCTGCTTCTGCCGGAACCGGCACATTGTCATCCTGGATAAAATCACCGAGATGGCTGTCTTCTTCTTCACCAATTGGTGTCTCTAATGATACCGGCTCCTGAGAGATCTTCTGAATCTCCCGAACCCGGTCTACCGGCATATTCATCTGTTTTGCAATTTCTTCTGGAGAAGGCTCTCTTCCAAGCTCCTGTAACAGCTGCCTCTGCACCCGTATGAGCTTATTGATGGTTTCCACCATATGCACCGGAATCCGGATGGTTCTTGCCTGATCGGCAATTGCCCTTGTAATTGCCTGACGAATCCACCAGGTGGCATACGTACTGAATTTGTAACCTTTACGGTAATCAAACTTTTCAACCGCTTTAATCAGTCCAAGGTTTCCTTCCTGGATCAGGTCGAGAAAGAGCATACCACGGCCTACATAACGCTTCGCAATACTTACTACAAGACGCAGGTTTGCCTCTGCCAGACGCTTTTTCGCTTCTTCATCGCCTTCTTCCATCCGTTTTGCCAGTTCAATTTCTTCATCTGCACTTAAAAGCGGCACCTTACCGATTTCTTTTAAGTACATGCGTACCGGATCCTCGATACTGATTCCTTCCGGAACGGACAGATCGATATTCTCCAGTTCCTCTTCTTCCACATCTTCCAGATCCGCTTCCGGTATCATGTCATCATCCGAATCCGAAGTCTGGAGAACGTCTACACCATGCTGTTCCAGATAAGCATATATTTTCTCAATCCGGTCTGTTGTCAGATTCATGTCTGCAAAGAAATCATTGACCTCCTGATATTCCAGAACGTTTTTCTTCTTCTTTGCCAGTTCCAGTAATTCTTTCAACTTCTCGGTAAACTTTGCTATTTCATCCATAATTTCTTGACCTCTCTTCTTATTCGTATTCCAGTATATTTTCCTGCTATCATATTTCCCCAAAACCGTAGAGATATGTACTACTTTAGGGAAATATGCAATTTTTGAAGTTCTTTCTTTTCCTGTATAATTTTTTGGAGCTGTTGTATATCTGTTACATTACGTCCCGCTTCTTCCAGACATTTCATTTTTATCCGGATTACAGTTTCATTTAATGCTTTTTCCCTTTCTGACGGTTCCATCGTTGCAGACAGTCCGGCATGGAACATAGACGCTGCTTCTTTCTGCTCCTCGGTACTTTCAAAGTGACTCAGTATGGCTGCAGGATTCGTCTGTCCTGTTTTTTCGTACTGTTCAAATAACAGCTCTGCCACTGTATGATACGGTTCTTCTGGAAAGTCCCTTGGAGACAGAATTCCTTTTACTTTTCCAAACAGACCGTTATCTTCAATCAGCCAGGTCAGTAAAATCTTCTGGGACTGGCGCATGCCATCTTCCGGCTTTGACCGTTTCCGTTCTCCTTCCGGCAAAGGAGGAGACAGATCCATTCCTTTTTCCAGATTGAGAAGCATCTGGTTTCCATATTGATTCACAAGACGGCGAAGCATTTCTTTTTCGATCAGATACTGGTTCGCCAGCGCATCAACATAATTATTCCGGGCAACCTCGTCCTCTATCTGTGCCAGCCTCTTTGCCAGCGCATGGGTAAAATTGGTTTTTCCTTCCGGATCATTTCGATTGTACGAAAGGCTTAGCTTGTCTACTTCAAAAAACAAACTGTTCTGTGCATCCCGAATCCGCTCCCGAAAGGCATCCTCCCCAAGATTCTTAATGAATTCATCCGGATCTTTATAAGGCTCCATATGGATAATCCGGGCAGAAAGCCCTGCCTCCTTAAGAATCGGAATGGCTCTTAGGGCTGCTTTTACTCCGGCTTCATCGCTGTCATAGGTTAACAGCACTTCATCGGCATACCGTTTTAACAGATTCGCCTGAAGTCCGGTAAAGGCGGTTCCTAAAGATGCCACTGCATTGGTAAAACCGGCCTGATGAAGAGCAATGACGTCCATATAACCTTCACACAGGATGATCTGCCTGCTCCTCTGGGACTTGGCGAAATTCAGTCCAAATAGATTCCGGCTCTTGTCAAACACTTTTGTCTCAGGGGAATTGAGATATTTCGGCTTCGCATCTCCCATCACCCGTCCGCCAAAGCCGATTACTTTATGATTCACATCCATAATCGGAAACATGACACGGTTCCAGAACTTATCATATGCACCTCTTGACTCGTCCATCGTAAAAAGCCCACTGTCCTTAAGCAGTTCATCATCATAGCCCTTCTGTTTAAGATACTGGTAGAGACTTACTGTCTTTCCTGCATACCCAAGTCCAAACCGCCTGATTGTCTCATCGGATAGTCCCCGTTCCTTAAGATATTGGTAACCAACAGCTCCATGGCTGCTTTTAAGCTGGGCGTAATAAAACTTTGCTGCTTCTTTATTCACTTCTAAAAGCCGGCTTTTATATTCAGCCTTCCGTTTTTCCGCAGGCGATGCCTCCCCTTCCGGAAGCTTTATGCCCGCCCGGTCTGCCAGATATTTCACCGCTTCCACAAAGGAATAATTCTCATATTCCATTACAAACGTAAAAACATTTCCTCCTACACCGCATCCAAAACAATGATACATTTGTTTGGAGCCGCTGACGGAAAAGGAGGGGGTTTTTTCGTTATGAAACGGACAAAGTCCCATATAACTGTTCCCCTTCCGGTTCAGCTTTACATAGGAAGAAATAATGTCCACAATATCATTTTGTGACCTTACTTCTTCAATTATTTCATCTGAATAAAACATATTAATACACACTCCAGCAATCCGGTATCATTAATTCCCGGTACTTTGCCACTGCAAACCGGTCTGACATTCCAGCTACATAGTCACAGACTGCCCGTTCCTTTGAACAGCCTTTTTCAATTAGTTTTAAATATTTTTCCGGAAGTTCTCCGGTATGATCCATGTAATAGTAATATAGCTGTTCTACGAGTGCCTCCGCCTTTGCTTCTTCTCCTTTTGCCACCGGAGAGGTATACACATTCTGGAACATATATACTCTAAGCTCCATCAATGCGCCATAAACTTCATCAGACATTATAATCTCATCTTTGTTCTCGCTGTTTGTAACTACATCGTGAATCAGGGTATTGAGCCGGTTTCTTGTCGTATGACCAAGCACTCTCGTTAGTTTTTCGGGAATGTCTTCTTCGGTAATGATCCGCCCCCGGATGGCGTCATCAATATCACTGTTAATATAAGCAATCTTATCGGTAAGACGGACAATCTTTCCTTCTAAGGTAGCAGGTCTTCCTTTTGTCTGATGATTTTTAATGCCATCGCGTACTTCCCATGTCAGGTTTAGTCCGGTGCCATTTTTTTCCAGAAGTTCGACTACCCGGATACTTTGCAAATGGTGTTCAAATCCTTCCGGACATACCCGGTTTAACGCCCGTTCCCCGGCATGTCCAAAGGGAGTATGTCCCAGATCATGCCCAAGGGCAATTGCTTCTGTTAAATCTTCATTCAGCCGCAAAGCTCTCGCAATCGTTCTTGCAAGCTGTGCCACTTCCAGTGTATGGGTCAGCCGGGTCCGGTAATGATCCCCTTCCGGTATGAGAAAAACCTGGGTTTTATGTTTCAGGCGGCGAAATGCCTTGCAATGAAGAATCCGGTCCCTGTCCCGCTGATAAATCGGTCTTAAGTCACAGGGTTCTTCATACTGGTCTCTCCCTTTGGAAGCATCACTATAAGAAGCATAAGGACTCAGTGTTTCATGTTCTCTCAATTCCTGACGCTGCCTTAAGTTTAACGAACCAAAATCTTCCTGCATCCGCCATCACCCCTTTTTTCTGCCAAATAGCAAAATCACGTACAAATATAACAACCCACATATAATATATTCGCCACAAAAAAGGATTATCCTTTTTTTTTTCGTCTTTTTTTGCACAAGCAAAAAAAGACACCTGCAGCATTCCTGCCTGCAGATGCCTTTTCGGATGAATCATATGGATCAGATTTCCGGGAAAACCCGTTCTACTGCGGTAACAAACCGGTTATAATCTTCGATCTCCTTCTCTTTATTCTCATACTTTTCGAGCACAATATTTAATTCATCGATAATGTCATGGAGCAACTCGTTTGAGAATGTCTGTTTCATCTCTTCCACTTTCGCCTTAAAGCTTCCTACTTCTGATTCAAAGATATTGCAGATCTGGTCAAACAGCTCTCCGATTACAGTGGAAAGCGTATTCTTAAGATCTGTCCGCTTTGCATTATCACGGACTTCCCCAAAGAACTGGGCTGCCACGCCACTTACAAAGTTCGATACATCGATTTTAATCATTGGCATTTCAATGGAGTTTAAGGTTTTTTCCACTAACAGTTTATAGTATGATGGTGTAAAGTTCTCATCTGCAACATCAAAGTTTTCGATTACCGTATTCAGTAACTGGCGCTTTGTAGCTGCAATATCGAAAGACCGGTTAAAGGTATCTTCGATACAGGTTGCCGCATCATTGGCAAAATTACGGATATTCTCTATCGCATCTGAAGCATCAATATACTTGTATTTTTCATCATAGCTGTATACTTCCCGGACGGTACTTCCCCATGTCCAAGGCATAAACCATTTGGCATTGGATACTTTGCTTGTCTCAAAATGAGTCGTGCTTCCTTCTTTTTCATTTAACTGGAGATAATCACGGTAATAACCTCTCAGGTCACGCAGAGCCTGGGTTTTGTTATTCTCCACTTTCATGCACCATTCGCCAAAGATTTCTTCCAGCTTCATGTTGATTTTATTTACCTGCTCTGTATATTGATTCTTCTGCTCCACAATTTCTTCCCGGTCAAACCGTTTTAACTGGCTGGAACGTTTTTCTGCCAGCTTCTGCAGACGAATCAGCTGTGTTTTTAATTCTTCCTCTGCATTCGGGACAAAGGAGTTGGCTTTCTCTAAAAGCATATCATCCTTATGGGCAATGACATCCTGATAGATTGCCTTAATCTGATCCATATTTCCAAGTTCTTTTAGAAATTCAGCGTTAATCTCACCATGGCGGTTTAAATCCTCAAACAGCTTCTGCTCCTTTGGCGAATACTGCATTGGAGTCTTCTTTGACATATTATACGCATGAACAGACACAAACACCGGTTCTTTACACTGGTCAATCACGTTACTGTGCATAAAATAATGGGTCTTCTTATAGTTCTCTAACGTCTCATCTGTATAAGAAACCAGTTTCTTTTTCATATCTGCGTAAGCAGTCTTAACGGAGTCCTTCTCCCACATAATATCCCGGAGACCATCATCCATTCTGGTACATACCAGAACCATTCTCTTAACACCCTTCTGCGGCAGCTGGGATACAAGCAGATCCACATCGTCCGTATCAAGGAAACCGGTTGACTTGCTTAAGAAAAATACCACATCACACAGTTCCATAAACTGTCTTGTTTTGTCTGTTCTTGAAACAATTGGATCATTTAATCCAGGAGTATCTACAATGGAGATATCTTCCAGTTCTTCCCGGTCAATGGTAACAGAAACGGATTTCACAAGAGGAGTATACTTTCCATTCTCCCCCACATACTCATTTAACTCTTTATTCAGTTCCCCGTTATCTGCAAAGACCTTCCGCTCGGAAACCGTTCCAACATAATCATCTGCATTCAGTCCCCGGTCCTTTACCATCTGGATAATCTCTCTTGCCAGTGAAAATTCAGCAAGATCAGACTGTACTTTTGCATTATTACGGATTATTTCCCACTCTTCTTTTGTGTAGTATTCAATCTGGATACTGTTCTCATCATCATATTCAATCTTTGTCAGTGCTGCCGTCTTAGGGGTAGCTGCCATCGGAAGAACCGGCTCCCCATCAAATAACAGGGAGTTCAGGAAAGTGGACTTTCCAGCTTTTACCCTTCCGATTACACCGATATTTAATTTCCGGTCTTCCCGGAAAAAGTCATCGGTCTTTGCAAGAAAGTTCTTCTTTACCGCTTTTAAATCTGCCAGGTCAATGTTTTCTTCATATGGTGCAAGCTGCTCACAGATCCGGTCAACTTTATCTGCGAAATCAGCAAATGCCAGTTCATGTTCTTTTGTTTTTTCAAAAATATCCATTCTTCTATCCTCCCCGATTAATCTGCTTTCATCATATATGCGCGAATCAGATCCAGATCAGCTTCCAGTGCATGAATCTCTCTTTCTTTCGCTTCCTCTTCCAGATCCAGTTCCATTTTCACATCTTCCAGGGATTTCTCCAGAATGATTTTCTGACGGTTAATCTTCTCCTGAATCTCACCATTGATTTTCTCCACATATCTGCGGATTTCCCTTGCCGCACTGTCAGATGCCTCTACGTGAATCTTTGCAATCAGATCATCGGCTGCTTTTCTCGCCTTACGCTCTTTCTTCTTTTCTCCGTTCACATTCAAGGCAACATCCGCAAATGCACCAAGTGCACCACCTACGATGGCAACAATCGGTCCGGCAATCAATGCACCTACCGTAGCCAATACAACCGGTGCCACTTTTGTAAACAGGCTCTGCACTATGCCGTCATCAAAGGCTTTTCCGGTTTTAAAATTAAATTCTTCCGTATCCGGCATCTCAAAACGAACCATATCCGAAATCTGGTCCAGATACTCCTGAAGTTTTGGCTCAAATTCTGATTTCACACTTAATGCTACCGCATTACGGATGATTCCGTTCACTCTGCCGCTTACATCGGAGCCATTCCGGATCATAACTGCAATTGGCTCTTTTACGGCTTCCAGATCTTTCTGGACACGTTCTCTCATCACTCGGATACATTCTTCTGTCTGGGCATCAAAATTCTTCTTTTCCTTCTCAACCTTTCCCACCAGTTCATTGATTTTCTTTTCCAGGTTTTCCTGCTCCTGCTCCAGTTCGGAGGTAGATAAATCCTTTTTATCGATCCGGTCCATCAGGTACACTTCTGCATATTTTGCATTCCGTTTTAATAACTCGGTATATTTCCGACGGAAAATGTCTGATGATTTTTCCTGGATCTCGGTAAGGAATCCTCTCACTTCATCAATGTTGACTTCCTCTCCTACAGACTCGGTGCAGGCACACGGAATATCATCGACTTCTAACAGATTACAGATATTCTCCACAAGAAGCTTCCTGCATGCTTCCCGGTCTTCTGCAGAAAGACGGTTACACTTTGTAATAATCAGGTATACCGGAACCTGATGAAGCTTTAACTCTTTTAAGAAGTCAGCAATTCCATTTTTCAAAACCGGCTCATCCGAAGAAACAACCAGAAGATATGCCAGACTGTTCGGCAGATACTGGTCGATCGCCATATTATGCAATTCAATACTTGTATCAAATCCCGGCAGATCCACAATCTTGACATTCGGGATTTTTTTCAGGAATTCATTGGAATAACGGATTCTTACAAGATCTGTGTTCCGGATATTAAGCCCTTTAATCGGCAGATCTTCCATCTGGTATTCTTTCACGGAATCCCCAAAAATCTGTTTTACGGAATTCTCCGGTCCATAGCAGATCTCAGTAGGCACTGCTGTCTCCGGGGTAATGTCCACACTGAGCATCTGTTTTCCCAAAACAGCATTCAGAAGGGAACTCTTTCCGGTACTGAAGTTACCAATCACAGGAGAAGTAACCTGAAAATCATCTATTCCGGCCAGAATGTCAGTCACATCCTGCACGTTCAGCCCATACTTCTCCTCAATTTCTTTTAGTTTCGTGAATTTGTCTCTGAATTCATTCACATATTGCTGCATTCCTAACTCCTCCAATTCATTTTACATATAGTAAATTTTACACAATATGACATTATTTTGCAATGCTTTCTGTATAATTTTTCCTTTTCTTCTCCGCTTCCATACGGGAATACGGGCAGCCACAATAGTTCTGTCGGTACAACTTGTAAGTATCTGACAGTTCAATAGAGCGCTTGTACCCATTTTTCTTCTTAAAATCAGATGGAAGATATGGTATGTGGTATTCCTTTGCAAGTTTTTCTCCAATCTCATTTAGCTTCCCGGCATTTTTATACGGGCTGATGGAAAGCGTTGTGGTAAAATAATCGCACCCAAGCCGCACGGCTTCCCGGGCCGCCTGCCTAAGCCGCATCTCATAACAGGCAAAACACCGTTTTCCACCTTCCGGTTCTTCCTCCATCCCCTTTGCCATCTCAAAAAAAAGCTCCGGCTCATATTTCCCTGTCTCCAAAGACACCGGATTCGAAAGCGGCATCTGGTGCAGCAGGCGTTTTAATTCTTCTACCCGCTTATCATACTCCTCTTTCGGACTAATATTTGGATTATAATAATCCAAAACCAGTTCAAAGTGACGATCCAGATATTCAAGACAGTAGCTGCTGCACGGTGCACAGCACACATGCAATAAAAGCATTGGTCTTTTTCCTAGTTTCTCATTTTCTAAAATTATTTTTTCAAGTTCCTTCTGATAATTCCGGTTCAAAGGGAATTCACCTTCCTTTTGTTTTTCCTGCATACTTGAAATTCTCTTACAATGTCTTATATAATGATACTAGGGTCAAAAGGTCTTTTGACCCCATGATGCCTACGAATTGCTACGCACTTCGTGCTCTCGCAATTCTTAAACATTCGAAATCCGCCCTATTCGGGCTGTTTTCTCATGTTTTACGGGTCAAAAGGTCATACTTTTTCATGCAAGCATGAAACGTATGACCTTTTGACCCTGGCATCATGATATGAAATATGTTAGGAGGTCTTATCATGTCAAACTGGAAAACGATTTTGCCAGAGTCTTTAACCGACAATCCATTCCAACTAATCGGAAAAGAATGGATGCTTGTCACCGCCAAGAAAGGCGATCAGGTAAACACAATGACCGCATCCTGGGGCGGTGTTGGTATTATGTGGGGTAAGCCCGTTGCTTTCATCGTAATCCGTCCACAGCGTTATACAAAAACAATGATTGACGCATCGGATACCCTGTCTCTTTCCTTCTTTACCGAAGAATACCGGGATGCATTAAAATACTGCGGCAGTGTCTCCGGAAGACAGGAAGACAAGATCAAACACTGCGGTCTCACCGTGGAAGAAGTGGATCACACCCCTGTTTTCAAAGAAGCCCGTATGAATCTGGTATGCAAAAAACTATATGCACAGCCAATGGAAAAAGAGTTTGTTCTTGATCCAGCCATTCCAACGGCCTGGTACCCAGATGAAGATTACCACACACTGTATATTGTAGAAATCCAAAACGTTCTTCTTTCTGAATAACCAGTTATTGATGAAGAAGTTCCAGACACATGGCCAGCTTGTCAACCGGAACCTGTCCGGGGGCGCTGGCTTTTTGTGTACACCCGAATGTAAGAATGGAACCGGAGAGTTCTCCACAGATGCGGCTTATCATCCCCAGATCCGACATCGACATGGTAATAACCGGGATCGACAATGTTCGTTTTGCTTTTAAGGTCGCATCCAAAAGAGCAAGAACATCCTCCTCTTTTTCTGGCATAACCGCCAGTTTTCCAATACTTGCTCCCGCTTTCTCCATCTCTTCCAGCTTAGATAACATCTCCTTGCTCGAAGGTGTTTTTTGAAAATCATGACTGGACAACACCACAGTCTTACCGCATTTTTTCAAATCGGATACAAGCTTTTCCGACATCTTGTCAAGCATAGCATACTCCACGTCCACCCAGTCCACAGCTTTCAGGCTTCCCACACAGCGAAGCAGAGTCTCATATGACGCCGCATCCAGTTCACGTTCTCCGCCTTCCTGTTTTGTCCGAAACGTCGCAAGAAACTGTTTCTCACCAATCATTCCTTTCATCTGTTCTGCCACTGACAAAACCTGTCTTTCATCCGTTACCGATGGAAAATAATCCATACGCCATTCAATTACATCGCACGTTTCCTGCACAGCCCATTTTGTCTGCTCCAGAATGTCTGACACAGCTGCCCCCATAACCGGGACACAAATCTTTGGTTTCTGATTCTGATACCCATTCGTTGTCATACTTTTCTCCTACATCACAAAAGTCCGCCATCGGCAGATAACATGCACCAGGCAGACTTTCCTTTTTTCTTTTATGTCCGATTGCTATCCCTGTAATTTTGCAAGGATCTCTGGAAGCAGTGAATCTACCTTGTCATTATCCAACTGACAGGTTCCCGCATTGGCATGCCCGCCTCCACCATATTCCAGACAGATATCTCCAATGTTCACGTTTGAGGATCGGTTAACTATGGATTTTCCAATTGTGACTGCTGTATTCTGCTTCTTTAAGCCCCACATCACATGAACCGATATCTTTGCCTCCGGATACATGGCATATACCATAAAGCGATTACCCGCATAGATGATCTCCTCGTCTTTCAGTGGAAGAACAACCACATCTCCATCCATATAGTGAATCCGCTCGATCTGCTCTTTAAATTTTTCCTGCTGTTCAAAATAAAGCTGAACTCGTTCCTTTACATCCGGAAGTTCCAGCACTTCTTCTACGGTATGATCCAGACAGTAATCAATCAGTTCCATCATCAGCTGATAGTTTGAGATCCGGAAATTGCGGAATCTTCCAAGCCCTGTTCTGGCATCCATTAGATAATTCATCAGCACCCAGCCTGTCGGATGAAGAATCTCATCCACGGAAAACTGTGCAGAATCCCCTTTATCCACTGCTGCCATAATCTCATCCGTAATTCGTGGAAGCTTTTCCTTTCCTCCATAATAATCATATACGACTCTTGCTGCACTCGGAGCATCCGGCACAATTACATGGTTTCTCTTGATTCCATTCGCTCTGGCCACCTCACTGACATGATGATCAAAACAGAGATGGATTCCATCAACATATGGAAGGTTTGTTGAAATGTCCCGATCCGAAACTTCAATCAATCCATCCTGCATGTCCTTCGGATGGACGAACTTAATCTCGTCGATCATTCCTAATTCCTTAAAAATCATAGCGCAAACTAAACCATCAAAGTCGCTTCTTGTAATCAGCCGAAATTTCTCAGACATTTCCTTATCCTCCTCATTATGTCCCTAATTTATTGCCCAGCATCACGATATGTATGATCAGTAAACAATTCTCCCATTCACTTTAACACTGACATCTTCAAAGTAAGAACGGTATTTCGCATATACCACGTTATCAATCTGTCCGGATTCTTTAAAGCGATCCAACGTCTCCATTGCCGTCTTTAAATCCGCCCTCACACGATCCTTATAATTATTCTCGAGATTCAGCTGGATCTCCTTAACCAAAGCCTCTATCTCTTTTTCTGCCGGGTTCCCCCCTTTTTTTAAAAACGAAAACACGTCCCTCATCTCCTTTTCATAACCCAGACTGGGCTAGCTGTCTACCATTTATTGTACTATCTAATTGCCAAAAAAACAATCTTTTTTCAACAATATTTTTCAACATTTTATAAATTTTATAGTAAATTTACAACAAATCACTTGAATTTTATAAGCTTTTCCCGTACATTATACATTAAGAACAGGGCTTACCATTAGAATGGAGAGAACGGAGAGGAATTGCATAAAATGAAACAGAATATACATATGAAGTTTTCCTGTTGGGGGATCGTATTGCTTTTTTTAATGTGTTTCGCAGTTAGTATGGGGACGTTGTCTTTCTTTTCATGCCCTGCGTATGCAAAGGAGGAGGAATGTGTTTCTGACAGCGATTTTACGCCACCTTCTTTTTCAAAAGAGGATGTGACGTTAGTAGTGGGGGGTGCTTCTTATTCCCTTCACTATATGAACGCGGTATCCTGGACGAATTTTTCTTCCTCTGACCCATCGGTTGTTACGGTATCTGCATATGGTCTTTTAAAACCGGTTGCCAAAGGGGAAGCCGTTATAAAGGCAGACCTTACCGGAAAGGATGGAACCGTCTATCCCTGCACAATTCGTGTATCAGTTGTCACGTTTTCCCTTTCCAAAAAAAATATTGCCTTTTCCCTTAATGATCTTTCACCTGCAAAGATTACAATTAAAAATTATGGGGAATATTATGACGGGAATCCAAATATAACCTATGAAGGCAGCCCTTCCGGTCTGGTGTCCTGCTCCATGTCTGACGGAGTTATCTCCATTCTTGGAAAACAGCCTGGGGAGACTACTGTAACCGTCCGGATCTATGGCAAGAAGTTTACCTTGCATATAAGGGTAACCGAACATCAGTTATCTGACCAGACAATCACTTTGTATCCTGGTATGAAAACCGTTGTTACGTTAACCGGAAACCAGGGGGCGGCTGTATTTACTTCCACGAAAGAAAAACGGTTTACGGTACAGACGGATGGCAATACATGCACCATTACTGCACTTAGCACAGGAAATGGCACGTTGAAAGCAGCTGCAGATGGCATCACGGTATCCTGCTATGTATCCGTGTGCAATAAGGCAGCTTATCAGGCAGTCAGCAAAGCGCGTACGATCACGAACTCCTCTCCGGTATACAGCCAGTCTCTCAGGATGGAGGAAGGCTATTATGACTGTGGTTCTCTAGTGTGGAAGTGTTATCAGCCATATGGCATTAATTTTGGAAACAAAAAGAGCGCACCGACTGCAGCAGATAATGGTAAATGGTGTGCGCAGAATCATAAAATGTATGCCGAGGCGGGCGTGGACATTACGAAACGTTCCATGCTGCCTGGCGATTTAATCTTTTATACGTATGGAACGAATCAGACACGGTATAAGGCAATCGGTCATGTGGCGATCTTTGCAGGCTACAAGATTGATCCGGCAACAAAAAGCTTATACGGAACGGTAATTGAAGCAGGGGAAGCAAAAGGTGTAGCAGAAAACACTTACCGGACGGAGTTTTCCGCTGCCAGCAAAAAAGCAATTGTGGAAATTGCAAGGCCCTGCCGGACAACATCTGCTTCAAAATAAAAAAAGGAGGATGAAAGCCCAATGAGTCAGGAAACTTTAATGTCTGCCAAAGCAGAAATCAAGCGAATCATTAAAGGAAAGGACGGGATTATTGATAAAGTTCTGGCTGCCATCATTGCCAGAGGGCATATTCTTCTGGAAGATATTCCAGGGGTGGGAAAAACAACCCTTGCCATTACTCTGTCCAAAGTTCTGTCCTTAGACTACAAACGGGTTCAGTTTACCCCGGATGTGCTTCCAAGCGATATTACCGGATTCTCCATGTATAATGCCAAAACCGGTGTATTTGAATACAAGGCCGGATCTTGTATGTGTAATCTTTTTCTGGCAGACGAAATCAACCGTACTTCTCCCAAAACCCAGTCTGCACTCTTAGAAGTGATGGAGGAAGGAAAAGTTACCGTAGACGGAATCACTCATCCGGTTCCTAAACCATTTATCGTCATTGCGACCCAGAATCCTCTCGGCTCCTCCGGAACCCAGAAATTACCGGATTCCCAGCTGGACCGGTTTATGATTCGTCTCTCTATGGGATATCCGGATCATGAAAATGCTCTTTCCATCTTAAAAGGAAACCAGTTCCAGTCCATTGATTCCCTATCTTCCATTACTTCTTTAGCACAATTGGAAGCAATGCAGGAAGAAGCCTCTGCCCTATTCGTGAAAGATAATGTATATGAGTACATTCTGAATCTGACAGAGGCCACCCGGAATCATAAAGACTTCACTCTTGGTGCCAGCCCTCGTGCCAGCATTGCACTTCTTAGAATGTCAAAAGCATATGCATATCTCTCCGGTCATACTTATCTGACGCCACAGGATGTTCAGGCTGTTTTTTGCGATGTACTGGCTCACCGTGTCATTCTAAGCCCGGAAGGAAAAGCTAAGGGAATGGATACCGCCTACGCACTTACCAATCTGTTAAAGGAAGTGACACTTACATGATCAAACAGCACTTAAACCGTTTTTTCTATCTGTGCTATCTTGTTCTGCTTTTTTTCGGACTGGTTTTTTTTCATCACTATTTTTTCTTTCTGGCACTGTTTCTTTCTATTTTTCTGCCATTCTGTTCTCTTTTGCTTACGAACTACATCCGGCAGAATCTCAGCTGCCAGTTTCAGTTTCCACCGCACCCGGTAAGCAGGGAGAGTACAATGGATATTACGATCCGTCTCTCCGGACTTTCCATACCGGTTCCCTATGTTGAAGTATTATTTTCCATCTGCCCTCCCTTTGCAGAGGAACCAGATACCTATGTAATGGAAGCCAGTCTATCCGGAACAAAAGAAACCATCCTGTCCATATCCTATCCGGTGGAACACAGCGGTTATCTTAAACTGTTTTTTCAGGGCATCCGGATTCACGGGTATTTTAATCTGATCACGCTTTACCAGAAACAGGAAAAAACTTATCCGGTTCTGATTCTGCCAAAACACCTTCCGGTTCCGGCAATCCAGCCTTCTTTTGGTGGAAGTGGAACGGAAACTTACGCAGATTCTACCAAAAAAGGAAATGATGCATCTGAGCCAAACGATATCCGGGAATACCAGCCTGGAGACCGTCTGCAGAAAATCCACTGGAAAATGTCCGTCAAACAAGACACGCTCCTTGTAAAAGAGTATTCCGGCACAACCGGAAAAGAAATGATTCTTTTTCTGGAACTCTCACCTATGCCGGATCATGTTTTTGACTTATTGTACAGCTATGGGCGTTACCTTGTGGATCAGTCCTGGCATTTCTATGTGAAATGGCACAGCCTGTTACAAGGAAGCATCATGACACATTATGTGGAAAGTGAACAGGATCTTTTGGAAACCTTATCATTTTTATACTATGAACCTTGCCACGAAAAAACAAGTTCCAGAGAGCCTCTCGATGAGCTTGACCATCCGGGTGGCAGCATGGTTCTGTATCTGCAGGCAGAGGAGGAATACGGCACATGGATTTCCATCTAAAAAAGCAAACGAACCACGCCAGAACAGCCACCAGACAGGAACGGTTCTTTTCCTGCCTTATAAAGGGGCTTCTATGCTTTTTTTTAGTAGCCGGCGTAATCGGTATATACACAACCGGATTCGGCATATCCTTTTCTGGATTCCAGGTTTACCCGGTTCTGTTTGTATGCTGCCTTCTTCTGGCTTTTCTTTACTATAACAGTATTACCCTTAATGTAGGATACCTTTTGTTCTTCGCCGGATATCTTGTCTGTGCCATCCGCTGGTATGTACCAGCAAACAGCGGATTCTCAGCCATCCGGAATATTTCCTATGATGTCATTGATGAAATCTATAATTTTCCGGCTCTGCAGTATTATCAGGAAATCCTTACAAACCGCTCTTATACAATTCCCATTGCATTAATAGTTGTTGGAATCGGATATGCTGCTATCATCAATGTATTAATCTCCGGATATATGAGCATCTTCTGGAGTATTGCACTCTCTGCACCGATTGTTATCATTCCTTTATATTTTGACCGGACACCTTCTATGGTTTTTGTCATTTTCCTTTTATTTTCCTGGATCATGATCGCCTGTTTCAAATTCACCGGAAAATACCGTCTGTATAAAAAACAGAAAAACGAGAAACGAATCACAAAGCAGAAAAAAACAGTCATCCGGTTTGCATCAAACGGTCCGGTTCTGTTTCAGACCGCACTTCTGTTTCTGGCTCTGTCGATTTTTTCCGGAATTAGTCTTGCTGCACTCGTACCCTCGAACTCCCTCAGCCTTCCAGCAAGCTGGTATCAATATAAAAATACGACGGATGAATATGTGCGGAATTTCATGATCCAGGGCTTTGCCATGTTTTTTCACAAGACTGGTGCCGGCGGACTAAACGGAGGCGAACTTGGTCAGACCGGATCAGTACGCCCTGACTTTGAGACAGATCTGGAAGTCTATCTCATCCCTTGTACCAATGACCGTTTTTACTTAAGAGGCTATGTAGGAAACGAGTATATCCCGGTAAAAAACCGCTGGGAATTTGAATCGGTTGTGCCAGAAAATACAAACGATGACTCCATTCATTCCTGGAGTTTTCCATTCTTAACCGAAATGGCGAATTCCAATCCTGATTCCACACTTCCAACGGCGTCCCTCAGCGTAAAAAACGTAGGAGCCGCTTCGGATTATCTGTATACTCCTTATTTTACGCATCAATCAAACCTCTCCGGCAAGCCTGGCATAACCTGCATGGAAGACTGGTACCAGGGATATTTTGCAAAAGGAACAACGAACTATTATGTCTATAATCCATATACAACTCTGGACTTTTCCAAACTGCCTGCCTCTTCCGAAAACCAGCTTTCTTCTGAGTATCAGACCAGTTATGAACAGCTGGTCAAAGACAAGGACAGCATCTACCTCTCGGTACCGGAAGAAAACAAAGAGGTAATCGACCAGATCTGCAAAGACGGGAATTTTCATGGAAGTTCTCTGGAAATTGCATCACAGGTTTCCAGCTATTTTTCCGAGAACTACCCGTACACGTTAAAACCAGGCCGGACGCCTAACCACACGGATTTTGTCAATTACTTTCTTACGGAGAATAAAAAAGGCTACTGTGCCCATTTTGCTTCCAGTGCAGTTCTTATTTTCCGTAATCTTGGAATCCCGGCACGGTATGTGGAAGGTTATGCCATCGACTCCGCAGACATTGCCAACAGTGATGTCGAGACAGAAAATGATACTCTGGCAAGCTTTTCAGGAGATAATCCTATCGAGAATGCTGAAATGGTTAAAGTAGAAGTGAACGACAGTTCTGCCCATGCCTGGGTTGAAATCTATCTGGATGGTTTTGGCTGGGTTCCTGTAGAAGTCACCCCTGCTTCCATTGGATATGCCAAAGATGAAGATGAAGATCTGTTTGCTGGTCTTGCCCAGTTTTTCCGTGATGCGGTAAATGGATCGAACCAGGAAAGTGATACCCTCACCTTTTCTGATGATACCGCGGATTTTGACCGCCTGCAAAGGCAGAAAAACATGGAAGCTACTGCCATGGCCATCCTGCTTCCTTCCCTTTTTATCTGCCTTGTATTTTTCCTCTCCGGTCCTTTCAAAGCGTTTCTGAAGCGTTATCGGATCACCCACACAAAGGACAGAAACCAAAATGTGGCAGGTTACTTTGTGCTCATTATGGATGAGGCCAGAAAAACAGAGTGTCTGTCAAAAGACATCCACACCCAGAATATTAATACCTATATCCAGGTCTTGGTAAAAAATCAGCTTTTACCAGAGTCTTCACAGGCTTCTTACCAAAAAGTGGTAGAACTGGCATCCTATAGCCCGGACAGTCTGGATGATGCTTCCTACCGTACTGCCATGGAAACCAGCCGGACGCTTTATCAGAAAATCAGGCGCATACAAAGAAAAGAGGCGCTTATGCACCTCTTATATATCAAAATCAAACGATAAGCAGCGTATCAGCTTCTTCCACGCATTCCGGTACTGCTTTTTCTCTACCTTCCCGGAGAAGAAGCAATCCGGATTTTTTGTTTCCGTGAAAATATAGACATATGCCCCATCTGCAAAAATAAGAAGCTGCCAGTCCTCTGCCTCATCCAAAAACGGCTTCTCTTTTGTCCCCATCGGGATCTCATCTTCCTCCATTCCTGCAAACATCAGATTCACATCATCCCAGTATGGGAATGTCACAAAATCCCCCAGCTTTTTATCGGAAAATGCCATACAGAGGCCTTCCTCACCATCCCAGGTCTTAATATAAAAATCCGCTTTCTCTTCCACCTGATGATAATCCAACTCTTCCACCCGTTTTACAAGATCCATAAAACCATCCGCCTCCTATTCTTTTTTACTGCTTTCTTTTCATTGATTATAACGGCGGCAGTTAAGAAAGTCAATCAGACACTGAAACCCGATTCCAAGCCCCCCGCTTCCGAATACAGTTACCCCCATCATAAGAATCGTTTCTGCCATTGCTCCCCAGTGGATGGATACCCAGTCCATCACGATAACCGGCGCAACTCCAGGTCCTAAAAAAAATAAATTCATCACACCCCCTGACGGCTCCATTAACAACGCATTCAGCCCATAGGCAATCCCACAAAGCATAAGATATAGAAGCGTTGCTCTTTGAAAAGAACTCCTGTCAATCCGGCAAAGTCCCGAAAACCAAAGCAGGCACCCGATAAAGATTAATGCCTGATGCCAAAGAACCGAATGAAGTGTCAACGTGATATAGGGATAAAAGGAGGAGGATGGTTCCAGAATTGCTGCAATTCCCCCAAGAAAATTATACGTTCCAATAAACAGATAACACACCCTTTTCTTTTCCTTAGCAAGAAACAGCATCAAAGGGCACAGATACATGGGCATACTGCATAGCTGAAACGGAAAATCTGCATAACAGTATGCGCCTTCAATTACATAAGATAAAAATAATTCTTTATACACTTCTGCCAGGATTAAGGCCAATCCAAGCCAGAATAAAATCCGGTCAATGGTTCTTTCCTTTACACTCCTAAGCCTCCAGGCCAGCACCACCACAAGTGGAGTCAGACCAAATAATAACAGGAGGTGTTCCAGCCCATATGGACGAAATACCGGCATTCTCCACGCACTAAGACGTAACCATGCAAGTAAATCACACTCCACAGACTGCACCTCCTGTTCATTTCACCTTACTTTTGGTATTAGAACCGGAAATCCCGCTCACCCTGCTCAATTTTTAATAGACGTTCTTTGACGGTTTCTTTCACCTTCGGATTGGTAATCCGCTCCAGCTCTGCCTCAATGACTTTTTCACCCTTCTTTCGGGTATCTTCTGATGCATAATCCATCAGATACTCTTTTAAGGTCATCAGTGCATTTGGCTGACAGCAGTTTGAGATCTGGCCGGATTTCACAAGCTTCATAAAACGGTCTCCCGTACGTCCTTCCCGGTAACATGCCGTGCAGAAGCTTGGAATATATCCAAGATCCAGAAGCCAGTTCAGCACTTCATCCAGTGAACGGTTGTCGCTGACATCAAACTGGGCAGAGTTCTCATCTTCCTTTTCTTCTTCCGCATATCCACCTACGCTTGTTCTTGAACCACCGCTGATCTGGGATACTCCGACACGCAGAACCCGTTCCCTGGACTCCTTTGTCTCTCTTGTCGAAATAATAATTCCGGTGTACGGTGCTGCAATACGGATAACTGCCACAATTTTTTCAAATATATCATCACTGATGCCGTTATCAAATTCATCCGGATCAATATCATCTGCTCTTCTCACCCGTGGGACGCTGATGGTATGCGGTCCCACACCAATAGCTGCTTCTAAATGTTCCGCATGCATCAATAGACCGGTAAAATCATAACGGTAGTATTCGAGACCAAACAATACACCGATTCCCACATCATCAATTCCAGCATGCATGGCACGATCCATCGCCTCCGTATGATAAGCATAATCACTCTTTGGCCCGGTTGGATGGAGATACTCGTACTGCTCTTTATTATATGTCTCCTGGAACAAGATATACGTTCCAATTCCGGCATCCTTTAATTTTTTATAGTTTTCCTCTGTTGTTGCCGCAATATTCACATTCACACGGCGGATCGCGCCATTCTTGTGTTTGATTCCATAAATGGTTTTAATACTGTCTAAAACATATTCAATCGGATTATGCACCGGATCTTCCCCTGTCTCCAGTGCCAGACGTTTATGCCCCATATCCTGAAGTGCAACCACTTCCTTTTCAATGTCCTGCTGATCCAGTTTTTTTCTGGCAATATGTCTGTTTTTTGCGTGATATGGGCAGTACAGACATCCGTTCACACAATAGTTAGATAAATAAAGTGGTGCAAACATAACAATCCGGTTGCCATAAAATCTCTGCTTAATATCCATTGCCACCTGAAATATTTTTTCATTTTCTTCTGGGATCTCACAATCTAAAAGAAGCAATGCCTCTCGATGGGTAAGCCCTTTACAGTCTTTTGCCCGTTCAATAATCTGGTCAATCAACTCCTTGTTATTCTTGTTCTCCTCGGCATACTTCATAGATGCAAGAATCTCTTCATGGTTAATAAATTCCTCTGCCTTATGGGATTTCTTATCATACACTGCCATTTTCTCTTCCTCCTTTGTCCTTCCTGTTCTTTTTTATCTTCGATTTTTTGCCATTACGGATTTGACGCTTACGCCGGAACACATTCCCAGCTTCCCGGACAGCGAGCTTATCGCATCTTCCGGTGCATCCAGTACCACGGAAATAATACTAACTTCCCGCTGGCGGTAGGGAAGTCCCATACGTCCTACAATCCATTCCCGGTATTCGTGAAGCAGGTCATTGACCATTGCCACCGCTTCCTGATCCTCAACAATAATTCCAATCAAGGCAATTCGATTCTCCATAGAATTTCCCCTATCCTTCCTGTGCAGTCTTCGAGCAGACAAAAAGGCACCAGAATAAAACATTCTGATGCCACTTGAATCGTATTCTCTCCCCGGTAAGACTCTTTATCTCAGGATATCCGTCCAAAAACAGAACCGATACCTCAAGCAATCAGAAACGTCCTTCTTCTATCCGTCAAACAGACAACCTCTGATCAAACAGGCGAACCTCTTTTACCAGAATCAGTCTGTTCCTCTCCACGGATAACAGTTATTTTATTATACCATCTTTTATATCTGCCTGCAAGCTGCGATCTAACTTTCGAGTGCCTGGCGGATATCCGCAATAATATCATCCGCATTTTCAATTCCCACAGAGAACCGGATCAGATCTGGTTTCACACCCGCCTCTAAAAGCTGCTCGTCCGTCATCTGGCGGTGGGTATGGCTTGCCGGATGAAGCACGCAGGTCCGGGCATCTGCCACGTGGGTTACGATGGCAGCTAATTTCAGATGATCCATAAACCGGATGGATACATCCCTGCCACCTTTTAAGCCAAAACATAACACACCGCAGGTACCATTTGGCATATATTTTTGTGCCACATCATAATAGCGGTCTCCTTCTAGTCCCGGATAACTTACCCAGGCTACTTCCTCTCTGGTCTGAAGGAACCGGGCTACTTTCAACGCATTCTCACAATGTCTTGGCATACGAAGATGAAGTGTTTCCAGACCAACATTTAACAAAAACGCATTCTGCGGTGACTGCATAGAGCCAAGATCCCGCATCAGCTGAACGGTTGCTTTTGTAATATAAGCTTTCTTTCCAAAGCTCTTTGTGTAAACAATCCCATGATAGGATGGATCCGGACTGGTAAGCCCTGGGAATTTGTCTGCATGGGCATCCCAGTCAAAATTTCCGCTGTCCACGATACAGCCGCCCAATGCCATGGCGTGGCCATCCATATATTTCGTTGTAGAATGGGTTACGATATCTGCCCCCCATTCAAATGGCCTGCAGTTTATCGGTGTGGCAAAGGTATTATCAATAATCAGTGGTACTCCATGTTTATGTGCAAGTTTAGCAAATTTCTCTATGTCCAGAACTACAAGAGCCGGATTGGCAATACTTTCCCCAAACACCGCTTTCGTATTTGGCTGGAATGCTTTTTCGATTTCTTCCTCTGATGCATCCGGATCAATAAAAGTACATTCGATGCCCATTTTCCGCATGGTAACATCAAACAGATTAAAGGTTCCTCCATATACCGATGTGGAACAGATAATATGCCCCCCTGCTTCACAAATATTAAATATGGCATAATAGGTGGCAGCCTGGCCGGATGAGGTCAGCATGGCACCGACTCCGCCCTCTAAGCGGTTGATTTTTTCTGCCACCAGATCGCAGGTCGGATTCTGAAGCCGGGTATAAAAATACCCCTCCTCTTCCAGGTCAAATAACCGTCCCATCTGGTCACTGGTCTCATATTTAAACGTGGTACTCTGCACGATCGGCATGACACGGGGATCTCCTTTTTTCGGCTCATATGCCCCCTGTACACAAGTTGTCTCTAATTGATACTGGCTCATGATTCTACCCCTTTTCTTATTTTATCTGCGGTTTTCTTACATAAAAGAATACCGATATACATTATAACGGATTCCCGTCCTAATGTATACCGGTATTTCATTCAATGATTTAAAAATAGTAACAGTATCCATGTACTCCTTGTTACCGCTTTCCAAAAGCTTACAGTCCGATGCAGCCTTTGTCCGTGTCATTCACAACGTAGTATGCATTATTCTCTTCCGGTTTCACATAAACATCAATGGATTTTAAATCCTTTTCCTCATGACCGGCTTCTAACCACTGAGTCTTTGCAAGATCATACAGGTTCGAAAGCACATGTTCCTGTCCCGCATATTGAATATACACCTTTGTTACAAGTTTTTTTGCAGTTGTTTTTCTTGCTGCCATGAAATACCCTCCTCATTCTCATACATATGGCTTCTGCCATATACCATCTTTTCATATCTACAATTCAAAATATATACCTAATTCCGTTCAAATGCAATAAAAAATCGTTTGGAACTCTTACGAAAAAACAACGTCCGTTCCTCAATTTTTTAGGGATTTTGACGGAAGAGGCGCATGTTTTGCGTTATAAAGGTACTGAATAATATCTTTTCTTGTAATGATTCCGATAAATTTTCCCATGTCATCTACTACCGGAACAAAGTTCTGGTTCATGGAAAGATTAATCAGATCCTCCATATTCGAATCGGCGCTTACCGGACGGTAATCAACATGGCGTGGAATCTTTATAAGCGGAATCTCCTCCGCGTCCACAAGATTCATATCTTTTTGCTCTTTGCAAAACCATAATATATCACCTTCGGTAATCGCACCAAAATAATCGCCGTTATTTCCTACAATCGGGACTGCAGAATAACGGTGATATTCCATCTTCTCCATTACCTGCCGAAGACTGTCTTCGGCATCAATATATGCCACCTCACTCTTTGGTGTCAAAAAAAACATAATATTCATATCAATCACCTGTCACTGCGGATCAATCATGATCCGCCCCCCTTATGCCTGTTCATATTTTCCACTCCCACTTTATTTATTTTACCACATTTCAACCGAAAATACAGTGTTGCAATTCCTGGATAAATATGTTACCATTTATCTAAATACAGTGACAGGGAATAGTAGGATTCCGGAAACATGTAAGAGAGCTGTCGGTCGGTGCAAGACAGTTGCGGAACGAATCTGAACTCGCCCTCGAGTAGCATACTGAACTAACAGTAGGTATTGCCGGAGCTTAACCGTTATCATAAGAGGATATAAGACCAATGGTCCGTATCTGTTACGAGTGCATACAGCTTCTTTGTATGAATTAGAGTGGTACCGCGTATGGTGATGAATATATGGTTAGTAAGACTGATGTTCTTACGAATCCTTCCCTACGTCTCTAATCCTTTTTAGAGATTTAGGGTTTTTTTATTGCTGCCGCGGCTCTTTATCGTATACAGACATCCGAATCAGCATATTTTATACTAATTAGGAGGGATTTTTTATGATGAACCCAGCGAAGTACAAACGTGGCTACTATATGCCACCAACCCAGTGTTTAGACTGGACAAAGAAAGAATATATCGACCATGCACCAGACTGGTGCAGCGTGGATTTACGGGATGGCAACCAGGCTCTGATTGTACCTATGAGTCTGGATCAGAAGCTGGCCTTTTTCCAGATGCTTGTGGATGTTGGTTTCAAGGAAATAGAAGTCGGATTCCCGGCTGCTTCTGAGACAGAATATACTTTTTTAAGAACACTGATTGAAAAAGACCTGATTCCGGATGATGTAACGGTACAGGTTTTAACCCAGGCAAGAGAACATATTATTAAAAAGACCTTTGAAGCGGTAAAAGGATGCAAACATGCAGTGATCCATCTGTATAATTCGACAAGCTATGCACAGCGGGAGCAGGTATTCAAAAAATCAAAAGAAGAGATTTTACAGATTGCTGTGGAAGGTGCAAAATTATTAAATAAACTTGCCAAGGAAAATGGTGGAAACTACCAGTTTGAATACTCACCAGAGAGTTTTACCGGAACCGAAGTAGATTATGCCTTAGAAGTATGTAATGCGGTGATAGATGTATGGGAACCGACTCCGGACAATAAAGTAATTATCAATCTGCCAGCTACTGTAGAGATGTCTCTTCCTCACGTATACGCAAGCCAGATTGAATACATGAGTAAAAACATGAACCGGAGAGACAGCGTGATTCTCTCCCTGCACCCTCATAATGACCGGGGCTGTGGTGTGGCCGATGCAGAACTTGGTATTCTTGCCGGGGCAGACCGCATCGAAGGCACATTATTCGGCAATGGCGAACGTACCGGTAATGTCGATATTATTACCCTTGCCATGAACATGTACACCCACGGAGTAGATCCAAAACTGGATTTCTCTGACCTTCCCAAAATTACCGAATTATATGAGGATGTAACCGGCATGAACGTATACGAACGTTCTCCATATACCGGAAAATTAGTCTTTGCCGCTTTCTCCGGCTCCCATCAGGATGCCATTGCGAAGGGCATGAACTGGCGGAAAGAGAAAAACTGTGAGCAGTGGACGGTTCCTTATCTTCCATTGGATCCACAGGACATCGGCAGAAAATATGATGGTGACGTCATCCGAATTAACAGCCAGTCAGGCAAAGGTGGAATCGGTTATCTTCTGGAAACCCGGTACGGATTCCAGTTACCGGCAAAAATGCGGGAAGATCTTGGGTATTGCGTTAAAAATGTTTCAGATCATATGCACAAAGAACTTTCTCCAAAAGAAGTACTGGAAATCTTCCAGAAAGAATATGTAAACATCAGCACACCAATCGAACTGATGGAATGCCATTTCACGCAGAGTGACGGAATCGGTACGGAAATCACGATTAAGCGTGGCGAAAAAAGCGAGAAAAAGGTATATCATGGCAGGGGTAACGGCCGTCTGGACGCAATCAGCAATGCCATCATGAAGCATTTTGACCTGAATTTCTCCTTAATCTGTTATGAAGAGCATGCACTTCAGGTAGGTGCAAATTCCCAGGCAGTTGCCTATGTTGGAATTGAAATGGAAAATGGAACGAAATTCTGGGGTGCAGGAATCAAGGATGATATTATTGACGCCTCTGCGTATGCGTTAATCAGTGCAGTAAATAAAGCGCAGAAACAGGTGTAAAAAAGTGTAAAAAAGGTGTTCCCGTTTTTGGGAACACCTTTTTTATTGCCTTGGATATTACATGAGTCCGTTGAAAATGGATGTTGTATTCATCATCTGATAGGAACCGGTTCCATCGTAGAGAGATGTAGTTCTCAGTGCCTGCAGGGTAGCCTCTGCACCGATACTGTCTGCTTTCAAGCTCACCATAGAAGCAAACGATGCTCCCCCCTGGAACAGACTGGCAAGCTGATCGGAAGATGCCTTGGCAAACTTCTCTTTATCCACGCTTAACTTCGAATCGGAGCCAACCTTAATTCCTACCTCGTCAAGCTTCTTTTTCTGAAGATTCACATAATCTTTAAGATCGGTCAGCTTACTGTTCACGGAAGAATTCGATGTTTTACTGACAGAATCCAGCAGCTTATTATAGTCTGAAGCAAACTTCTCCACCGCCTTCTCGGAAACTTCCGATCCCTTTTTACGAAAATCCTTTACATCGGAAGCCATGGCACTAACACTGGACTTAATTCCGTCTAAGACCGAGTCCTTCTTCGTAGAATCTATGGTTGTCTTCTTCGTCGTATTCTGATTCTCAGTCTTACTGGATGAAGTCTTTTCTTCTGTCTCATAGTAGGCATTTAACAATTTGCGGTAACTGCCATTCTGTATGCTGGAATAATCAGACATCAGACTGTAAAGACCGGACATACCTGAAAAACTGTTATTGTTATTCATAAATCCATTAAAAAAATTGTAATAACCCATAAAAATCGCCTCCTTGCTACTTTCCATTATATACCAATCATCAAAATTTACAACTGTTTTTTCCACGCAGGAAGCACTTTATGTCTTTAAAGGGTTCGGATGCTAATGGTATCCACGGTTCCATGAATATCGGAATTCACCAGAATCACCACAGAATCTCCCTCGCAAAGCATTTTCTGCTCTTTTACCTGTTTGAGACATTCCTGGGTCAATTCTTCAGAAGTCGTCTGGGTTTTCGTTAATACCGGAATCACACCCGACTGGAGATTCAACTGCCGCCATACCATTTCATCATCTGTACAGGCAAGGATCCGCACATCCGGGCGGAGCATAGCCATTAGTCTTGCACTTTCACCGGTTCTGGTGGCAAGAATGATGGCTTTTGCCTCAAGTCCTTCTGCTGCACAATAGGCCGATGCGATTGTACTGCACCGCACATCATTCTTTGTGTGCAAGGTAACGTCATTTCGGAAACGGCTGTAATCGATGCCTCGTTCTGTTTTTTCTGCAATATCTGCCATAGTGCGGACACTTTCCAGCGGATATTTTCCTGCAGCCGATTCGCCGGACAGCATGATCACGTTACTGCCGTCATAGATGGCATTGGCCACATCCGAGATCTCTGCTCTGGTAGGTCTGGCACAATTAATCATGGACTCCAGCATCTGGGTTGCCGTAATAACCACTTTTCCTTTCCGATAACATTTCCGGATCATCTCTTTCTGGATCTGTGGAATCTCCGCAAAATCAATCTCGACCCCCAGATCTCCTCTTGCAACCATAATACCGTCACTTACTTCGATGATTTCGTCCAGGTTCTCAATGCCCTGTCCATTTTCAATCTTGGAAATCAATTGGATCCGTTCTCCGCCATTTTCTTTTAAAAGCTTGCGAATCTCCTGTACGTCGTCGGCGCTCCGCACAAAAGACAGCGCCATATAATCTACGTTCTGACGTATGCCAAACAAAATATCTTCCCGGTCTGCTGGGCTTACATAAGGCATCTCAACCGGGACATTCGGGATATTTAAAGATTTGTGGTTACTCACTTTCCCCCCGACTAAAACAGTGCATATAATATCGGTTCCTTCAATTCTTTTTACCTTTGTCTGGATCTTTCCATCATCTATCAGCACCAGATCTCCAGATTTTAAATAACGGTACAGATCTTTAAACGTAATCGTTGCCTCCCGGCTTGTACCGACCACATCTTCTTTCTTGAAAATAAACTCCTGTCCTTCTGAAAGAACCGCAGAGCCATTTTCAAAATCACAAAGGCGAATCTCCGGTCCCTTCGTATCTAGAAGCACCGGAATTGGCAGTTCCAGCTTTGAAGCGGCTTCCCTCACCCATTCAATCCGCCTGACCTGATCCTCATGGGTATTATGTGACATATTGATTCTGGCACAATTCATTCCGTTTTCAATCAGCCCCTGCACCATATCCAAAGAATCTACAGCAGGTCCAAGTGTGCATATTATTTTAGTCTTTCTCATTTTCGTCTCCTCCAGTCTCCAAACCAATTCGTAAGTATCATGGGACAGAATCCTTTTGACCCTCACTGATATACGAATTGCTCCGTTGCTCCGCAACTTCCGCAATTCTACACACATTCGCAATCCGTTGATTTTCCAAGGAAAATCACTACTTGCTCATGTGCGCGCGGGTCAATAAGTCAGAACTCTTTTCCTGCAAGCAGGAACGAATTCTGACTTTTGACCCTTATATCATATCATTACCAAATAACATATATCTTAACATAAAAAAGACAAAACTTCTACCAAATAATATTGGTAACAGTTCAGCCGTGACGAACACACAGCCGCCGAAAGCGGGTATTTCATGGTACCTGATATTCTGCGAGCTTTCGGCGGCTGTGTGTTTGTCACGGCTGAACTGTTACTAATATTGGTGTAAAAGGAATTTTGCCCCATTGACATTTTCTTTCGTTCGGTATAGTCTTTTACTTATGATTAACTGTAAATCATGAGAAAGGAGTCATATCAAAGATGGAACCATCCAATGCCGGTCGGCCAAAAAACCGTAAGGAACAGATCATCCGTTTCTTGAATCGGTATTCCGTATTTTTTCATGCGCTTTTGTCCTGCGCCTTATGCTTATTTATTGAATCTGCATCCAGGCATTCTGTTTTGAAAGCATTTGACTTTATGATTAACAGTCCTCTGGTTTTTTTATATAATTCATTAATCATTTTCGTCACTTTTTTAATTGTATATTTTTTTAAACGCCGCCTGCTAGTCCGGGTTCTGATTAGCGGTTTGTGGATTTTTCTTGGAACCATTAACGGAATTTTACTGCTAGCGAGGGTTACCCCATTTGGCTATACAGACTTAAAGCTTGTTAAAGATCTGTTTGCCATGCAGAATAACTACTTTAACATCTATCAGGAAGTAGCTGTTATCTTCGTAGTGATTGCGTTTATCCTGTTCAATATCTGGGTATGGAAAAAAGGTCCAAAGTACCAGGGTAATGTCAACCGGATTCTGGCCATGATTATTCTGGCCTCCAGTTTTATCTGGCTTCCTCTGGTAACCAATGCAGCCGTTCACACGAATCTTTTAACCGAATACTTTGATAATATTGCAGAAGGTTATGAGAAATATGGGTTTGTATATGGTTTTTCTACGAGTGTAGTAGATCGTGGAATGGGCAAACCAAAAAACTACTCAAAGGAAACGATTGAAAACATTGAGTCTACGGTCACAACGCCTGATACGATTTATGCAAATGCAACCGATCAGGATACGCCAAATATCATTGTTGTGCTTTTGGAATCGTTTATTGACCCATCCCACGTAACGTTTTTAGAGTGCTCCGAGGATCCGATTCCAAACTTTCATAACCTGACAAAAAACTATACAACCGGTTATCTGGAAGTACCAGTAGTCGGTGCCGGTACAGCTAATACGGAGTTTGAAATATTAACCGGAATGAATATGAAATACTTTGGAACGGGGGAATATCCATATAAAACCATATTGAAAAAAACTTCCTGTGAAAGCATTGCTTCTGACCTGGCAGACTTAGGTTATGGAACCCATGTCGTTCACAATAATACTGCTTCCTTTTACAGCCGTTCCAACGCATTTTCAATGATGGGGTTTGACACCTTTACAAGTAAGGAACTTCTGAATATTAGTGAATTAACGCCTCTTGGCACCTGGTCTACCGACCATGTCCTTTTAGGTGCGGTTAACGACAGCCTGAATTCTACACCTGACCGGTCCGATTTAGTATATACCATTACCGTTCAGGGACACGGAACCTACCCTACCGAACGGATCATTGAAAACCCGGAAATCAAAGTGTCCGGAGCAGATACACCGGAGAAGAATTACCAATGGGAATATTATATTAACCAAATTCACGAGGTTGATAAATTCATTGGTGATCTGGTTGATATGCTGTCCAAACGAGATGAGAAAACGATGCTGGTACTGTTCGGCGACCATCTTCCAAGTCTGGATCTAACCGATAAAGACATGCAGAAAGGTTCTGTTTTCATGACAAAATATGCCACCTGGAATAATTTCGACTTAAAGAAACAGGACGAAAATCTAACCTCCTACCAGCTGTTAGCTTCTATTACGGATAAAATTGGCATTCATGAAGGAACCATATTCCGCTATCACCAGAGTGCCATGGGGACTCCGGATTACGAAACGAATCTTGAACAGCTCCAGTATGATATATTGTACGGGAAAAGGTATGCTTATAACGAAGAAGACCGCTATCCGGCTTCTGATCTGGTGATGGGTGTCAACGAGATTACCATTACAAATACCCAATATACCGCAGATGGCATGCTGTCAGTATCCGGCTCCAACTTTACCCAGTCATGCAAAATATATGTAAATGGCGAAAAAAGAGACACCCGCTTTATTAGCACAAATCTGTTAAAAACAGATCTGTCCGAAATAAAAGCAGGTGATGTCATTACTGTAAATGCCCTCGGTTCTAAAAGTACCATTCTGCGAAGTTCCAATGAGTATGTCTTAAAGGATGATTAATATGGATGGCTCTGTATATATTGCTCCATAATCTTTGCAGCCATACCAACCAGTTCTTTGCAGGGACGTTTCTTATAGTATTGTTCCGTTCTTTTTTCCGGCTTTGGTGTATCTTTCCCTTCCGGTAATCCAAGCAGCTCCCGGCAGACAATGCTTCCATTCTGCCGGGAAAACTCTGCGGCCAGTTCCTGAATCCGTTTATAGTGTTCTGATTTCTCTTCATATGCTTTTGGATCATCATAACCGTACAAAAGACCTGCGACCATAAACATGCCGCTTACTGATCCGCAGACTTCCCGGAGCCGTCCCATCCCCCCTCCAAAGGAGGATGAGAGTTTTAATGCCGTTTTCCCATCGATGAGATAGAGATCCGAAAAGGCAAGAAAGACTGACTGGGCACAGTTATATCCTTTCTCGAATAAGTCCATCGCTTTTTCCTCATAGGAATGTTGCTTTTCGTCCATTTTTACCTCCAGCTTTTATCAGGCTTCGATTAAAAATGCCTGGTATCCTTTTTTCGTTTCGTATACGTCTGCTTTACTTGTAATCTCCCAAGGAGCATGCATATTCAGTACCGCTACCCCGCTGTCAATGACCTCCATGCCATAGAGTGACATAATATACGCAATCGTACCGCCGCCGCCAATATCCACCTTGCCAAGCTCTGCCGTCTGGTATGCAACATGGTGTTTCTCCATCATGCGGCAGATGTCTGCCATATATTCCGCATTGGCATCATTGGAACCGGATTTGCCAGCCCGGCCGGTAAATTTATTAAAGACCATTCCTTTTCCAAGATATGCTGCATTTTTCTTTTCAAATACCGATGCATACAACGGATCAAAGGCTGCACTGACGTCCGAAGAAAGCATCTTTGATGCGGCCAGACATCTTCGCAGGGTAAGCTCGCTGTAATCTCCAAGAAGGTTTAACACTTCTGCCACGGTATTTTCAAAAAACCTTGACTGCATTCCCGTAGCACCAACACTTCCAATCTCTTCTTTATCTACCAGCAGACAGCAGGTAGTCTTTTTTACTCCTTCCGTCTCCAGCATCGCAGCAAGAGATGTATAGGCACATACCCGGTCATCCTGGCCATAAGACATAATCATACTTCGGTCAAATCCTACTTCTCTTGCCTTTCCGGCAGGCACTACCTCCAGCTCCGCACACATAAAATCCTCTTCTTTTATTCCATACATGTCTTTTAACAGCGCAAGAACACCTTTCTTTACTGCATCCTTTTCCTCCTTTTCCAGAGGAATACTGCCGATTAATAGATCCAGATTCTCTCCTTCAACCACTTTACTTGCCTTTTTCTCCTGCTGCTCGGCTGCAAGATGGATTAAAAGATCGGTCACGCAGAATACCGGATCTTTCTCATGCTCACCAACACATACATCAATTCTGGTTCCATCCTGTTTGATAATCACACCATGAATTGCCAGCGGCAGTGTAACCCACTGGTATTTTTTGATTCCGCCATAATAATGGGTGTCCAGATAAGCCATGCCACCGTCTTCATAAAGGGGATTCTGCTTAATATCCAGTCTTGGAGAATCAATATGGGCACCAAGAATATTCATTCCTTTCTCCATTGGCTCGGTTCCAATCTGGAACAGCGCAATGGTCTTATCCATACATACCGCATATACTTTATCTCCTGCTGAAAGTTTCTTTCCCTTCTGGATACATTCTGCCAGATCCACATATCCTGCTTCTTTTGCAAGCCTTACTGACTCCGCAACACATTCCCGCTCCGTTTTACACTTCGACAAAAAATGACGGTAATCCTGATTTAGCTTTTCCAGCTGTTTACGCTCTTTTTTGGAATAATGTGTCCATGCATTCTCACGTTCCATATCCTGTTTTCCTTCTTTCTTCTTATTGATTCTACTATCTCATGTTTTACGGGTCTTGTTTTTACCCACATGATATCTTCGGATTGCGTTTTCATGCAAGCATGAAGCGCATGACCTTGAGACCCTAGTATCATTTTATTATACACTGCTTTGTGCATTTCTTCAATTGTCCCGTAACAGTTCAGCCGTAACAAGCACACAGCCGCCGGAAGCACGCAGAATACCAGGTACCATGAAATATCCCTTTGAACACGTCGGCACTTGGTTTTGCGTTTTTTGCAAAAATGTTGAAGACATTTTTGAATCCATTTCGTTATAATAGGATGGAATGATGCCAGGGTCAAAAGGTCATACGTTTCATGCTTGCATGAAAAAGTATGACATTGTGACCCCAACATCATGGAATGAGCGAAAGAGGAATGGAGGTGGAAAAAATCAACCCACAGGAACAATTGAATCACTTGCTTGAGCAATATGAGAAACTGATTTTTTCCATATGCTATCGGATTACCGGCGACTACTTTGAAGCAGAAGATCTCACTCAGGAAACGTTTTTATCTGCTTACCAGTCTCTTTCTTCGTTTGACGGACAGCATGAACGGGCATGGATTACAAAAATTGCGACGAACAAATGCCTGGATTATCTGAAGCGCGCCCAAAGGAGAACAATGCCTTCCTTATCGGAAACACTCGAACAGCACTCGCCTCCCGTTCACTCTCCGGAGACAGACTGTCTCGAACACATGATGGAGGAACAGCTCGCCACACTGTGTAAATCATTAAAACCACCTTATAATCAGGTAGCACTTTCTTATTATTGCGAAGAGAAAACAGCAAAAGAGATCGCCCTGGAAACCGGGAGCAAGCCAAAAACCATTCAGACGCAAATCTACCGGGCCAGATCCATGCTGGCAAAATTATGGAAGAAGGAGGAAGGAATGGAATGAATCACATATCCAGAGAACAATGGGATGCATTCTTTGATGGAAGCATGTCAGAAAAAGACACACAGAAACTTTTAGAGCATACCGCCCAATGTACGTACTGTGCAGACTGCATGGCAGGAAGATTTCCGGAAGAACAGATGATTTCCCCGCCAAAAGGGCTGACGGATGAGATTCGATATCAGGCCGAAAAAAAACATGTACTGCCTCATTTCCAAAAACATATGGAGTTACTGGCTTATGGCTGCCGGGTAACCGTCGGTGTGGTTCTATCCATTCTTCTGGTTTTTCAGATCACTTTGCCATCCCAGACCAGAGATGCGCCAAAGAAAGACTACCACATTGCTGCTAAAATTTATGAAAAAACAGAGATGATTACTGCCGCTCTGAACACCTGGAACGATCTATACTGGGATGAACCGTCCCAGAAAGAAGAAAAATAATATGGAGGAATAATTATGAACACGAACACACACAGAAAAAACCGTTTTCTAACCTTTTGTTTTTCCTGCATCCCCGGTGCAGGACAGATGTATCTCGGCTTTTTAAAACGGGGAAGCAGCCTGCTTTTGCTCTTCTCCGGCATAATCGCTATTGCCGGCTCCCTGAATCTGGAATTTTTATTATTCCTGATTCCGGTACTATGGTTTTTCAGCTTTTTTGATGCACTCAATATCAATGGCATGCCAGACGAAACATATCACAACCTGTCCGATGGTTTTCTGATGCCAGACAACGCCGAGCTGCCACAGCATTTTAACCTGCAGGGCTACCGGATCCCTTTTGCCGTCCTTACCATTCTGTTCGGGATTATCTGGCTTTTACAAAACGTCAGTGACCTGTTTACAAGACTAGGGATTCCATACCTCGGTTACTACTTAAGACACATCACATCCGTCTTTCCACAATTGATTCTGTCAATTGCCCTGATCTGGCTTGGCATTCACCTGATTGCCGCCAAAAATAAGGAACTGATGCAGGATGAGGAGGAAAAATCCGGGAAAGGAGACCCATCATGAAAAAAGAACGCCGTGTCGGTACCTTTACCCTTGGTCTTTCCCTTATCGTTTTCGGAATTCTGTTTGGCCTGCATCAGTTTTTTCCATCTCTGGATTACCTGTTTGTCTTCCGGTTATGGCCAATCGTATTCATTCTTTTAGGCTGTGAGATCCTGACAGCCAGTATCAGGACAAAGGATGTTTCATTCCGGTATGATTTTGCTGCAATCTTTATCATCTGCCTTCTCATGGTATTTGCCATGGGAATGGCATGTGTGGATACTTATGCCGCAAGATACATCTCCTTCCAATGTCCTCCTTTATAAAACCAAAGAGACAGAGCCGCTCCTGCGCTCCAGCCCACCGGCCAGGAAAACCAGATTCCAACAGAACCAAGACCACATACAACAGAGAACAGATAGGACAGGATCACTCTCAGAATCAAATCAGTAAATGTGCTAATCATAAAATAGCGCATTGCACCGCTTCCACGCAGAACTCCATCTGCCATAAGCTTCAGTGCTATCACAAAATAAAATGGAGATACGATACGAAGGAACAGCACGCCCTCTTTTATAACAGCCGCAACCTGTTCCTCCTTATCCAGAAAGATCCCAATTACCGATGATCCAAATGCACAGTACAAAAAGACAATCGGAATGCAGACCATTAGAACCATGATGAGCGCTACCCGGAAACCAAGTGGAATCCTTTCCGGCTTTTTTGCCCCCATATTCTGAGCCGTATAATTGGACAGTCCGTTGGCAAGGGTCGTCAGACTGGTAATGACAAAGGTGTTTAACTTCACAGCAGACGTATAAGCTGCAATTACATTCGTGTCATAGCTGTTTACTTCCCACTGGATAAACAGGTTTCCGATGGAGATAAAGCTCTGCTGCAGAATGCTTGGAATCGCAACAAGACTTATTTTTTTTAGCATCTGCCAGGAAAACAGGTTCTGTTTTTTCTGGCTTTTTTCTTTAAATTGGGGGATTCGTAATAACAATGCAGCCACAGAACACACCGCTGCTACTCCCTGGCAGAGAAACGTTGCCCAGGCAACACCTGCAACCCCCATCTTACAGACTGCAACAAAAACATAATCCAGAATTATATTCGCAATGGATGAAGCAATCAGAAAATAAAGCGGCGTTCTGGAATCTCCCATGGCGGTAAAAATTCCGGTTGCAATATTATATAAGAATAAAAAGAACAGTCCCCATATATAGATTCTAAGATACAAAGAAGAATCGGAAAAAATAGACTCCGGTGTTCCAAGCATTCCAATCAGCCCGTCACAGCATATGCTCCCTATTACGGTAAGCACTACACTTAACACAGAGATGCTGATAAGCGATGTGTATATCCCCGTTTTCATAGACTGGTATTTCTTTGCCCCAAAATACTGGGATACAATGACCGAGCAGCCAATATTGGCGCCTGTGGCAAAGGCTAGAAACAGCATCGTAACCGGGTACGATGCACCGACGGCTGCCAAGGCATCCTTTCCTGCAAATTTTCCTGCCACCACACTGTCAATAATACTGTAAAGCTGCTGAAACATAACACTGAACAACAGGGGCAGTGAAAAAGCCCACAGCTTCGGAGCCGGTTTTCCAGTTGTCATATCAATTTCCATGACATTCATTCCTTCTTTCTTTCATTCTTCCCTTTAAGCATAGTTACTTTTTTTTAAAAAATCAAGTCCCACGTCGAAACCGGCACGATTGTTTTGCCGATGAAAAGCCATTGACAACCGCCCATAAAAAACATAAACTTAAGATACGAAACTATCACAAAAAAGGGGAATGTATTATGCTGAATTTTAAGAAACCACTCTCGCTGTTCCTTGCTTTTACTTGTTCGTTAAGTATCGGAATTACCAATCCATTGCCGACCCAGGGTGTCCAGACTGCCAGCGCTGCCACAACCGTTACGGTCTCGGATGTAAAACAGGCTTATATCAGCTATTTACTGAAAAATGAAAACAAATGGAATCTTGCAGCTGCCAATGCCGGGGGGAAGGATTCCACTGCCAAAATCGGCATAAAAGATATGGATCAGGACGGACTTCCGGAGCTTCTCATTTCTCTTGGCAGTTCTGACCGGCTGTATACCTATCTGAACGGGAAAGTGACGTTAGTGTCCAAAACTTCCAAAAAACAATACTATGCCTTCTGTTCTGCGAAAAACCTGGTATGCCGTTACTACTTTTCTTCGGACTCCGTTTTTAATTATACCTATTACACATTAAAGAACGGAAAGCTTACTTCCAAATACAAATTAAATTCCAGCCAGATTAACGGAAAAACCGTATATACCCTGAATGGATCAAAGATCAGTACAAAGGAATACCAGTCTTTTCAAAAGAATTACGCCATAAAAAAACTGTACACAGTTCCTCTTGACCACACCAATGTGATCGGTCTTTTGTCACCTGGTTTTTCCAAAAATGAGTTTACGGTATCCGTAGGCGAATCCATCCGCCTGCCAATGTTTTTAACAACGGATTCCGAAATCCATTTTGCCAGCAAAAAAAAGTCTGTCGCTTATTTTAAAAGTGATGCTGAACGGAAAGAAGGTATTATTACCGGAAAGAAGGCAGGCAGTACAACAATTAGTGCCACAGTAGGAAACCAGACTTACCAGTGTGTTGTAACGGTAACCGATGCGGATACCTCTCTTGTAAAACCAGTCGGCCTTGCCGAAGATACGAAGATTAAAGAGGATCTGGACGGCGATGGAATGCACGAATTAATCTACTGGAAATCTTCATCCAATGAAAAAGATGAAATCTATAAACTAAAGCTTCAGGTAGACGATCAGAAAATAACCATTGACTGCGGCATGAACCGAGAAGTTTATCTTGTGGATATCAACCCGGAGGATTCCTATAAAGAACTTTATGTAGAATCTACCGGATACAATGATGTCACGGAATGCAGTGTTTTTTACCGATATGACGGCAGTCATTTAACGGAATATGCAAAGGTACCGGAAAATGCCGGATTTATCCGAGCTACCCTGGCTGGCATTACAAAGAACCAGCACTTCCGGTACTACATCGACACGCCGTATCCTTCGGAATATCTTGGAATGTACCAATGCAGCGCAGACCTGGCACTGCTTGGCAGTGAAAGCAGTGAGCTTACCTTGCTGAATGGAACCTGCCTTACCGACAATAACTGGAGAGGGAACCGCTATACTCCTCTTGTCAAGCTTTCCGTAAAGACTGGAATAAACAGCACGAAAACAGCCTTTACTTTGAAACCGGGCAGCGCCTGCTTTCTGCAGGGCGTATACCAGCAAAACGGTTCGCTCTATATCAAACTGGAGAACAGTGCCGGAAAGACCGGATGGCTTGCCCTTCCTTCCAAACAGATCTTTTATGAAAGCAATTATTATCTGTGGGGATAACCCTTCCTGTTTAGGATATTGTTCTCATTATGAGCCTAATATACTCCAGGCATTTTTATACAGAATATTTTCTTTTTCCTCGCTGGAAAGGGGAAGCATCTGGAATTTTTGAAGGCTTTCTTTCTGGCTCTGCCAAGGGGAATCAGTTCCAAATAATACCCTGTCAGAGCCATGTTTTTTAATCAGTTCTACAAACTTTTCTTCGGGCAGATAGTCAAAGGCAAAGCTGGTATCCACATAGACTTCTTCCGTGGATAACAGTTCCGATACCTGATCCCAGCAGGCAAATCCGCCCATATGGGCAAGAATGATTTTTCTCATTTCTTTTGAATGGCTGCCAAGTATCCCGGTTTCATTTAGCATATGACAAATCCGCTCCGGGGTTGCATGGATACAGTCCGGATATGCGGCATCCAGCCCTGCATGGATGGCTATGTACAACCCTTCGTCTAATGCCTGGCTGATTAACCGGATATAAGAAATATCGTCAATATACGTCTGTTGAAAGTCCGGATGTAGCTTGATTCCCTTAAGACCCATTCTGGAAATCTCTTTTAAATGATAGCGGCAGTTTGGATCTTTTGGATGGATTCCGCCAAAAGAGCAGATTCCCGGAAGCCGGTTCCATTTTACGGCATAACGGTTTACCGTATCAAATTGCTCCAGTCTTGTCACGACTGGCAATAGTACAGAGAGATCGATTCCGGCTTCCCTCATGGAATACAGCAATCCATCAACTGTGGCATCCGTATAAGCCTTTAATTTTCCCGACTGTTCCAGCTTCGTTACCGCATGACCGGATACATTCTCCGGGAAAATATGGGTATGAAAATCAATAACCAAACGTCATTCCTCCTCATTTTCTTTCTTACAGTATTCCCACTCCTTTGAAACCTATTCAAAATATACCGGTTGTTATTTTAAATCAGATGGGGTATTCTATAATCTGAGAATATTTTAAAGAAAGGGATCCTTCTTATGAAACGTTTACCGATAAAAGAAACCCACAAAGGGATTCTCTATATTATACTGTCCGCATTCTGTTTTGCCCTGATGAGTACCTGTGTCCGTATGGCAGGGGATCTTCCTTCTGTGCAGAAAAGCTTTTTCCGGAATCTGGTGGCAGTTTTCTTTGCCTTGTTTGTTCTGTTGAAAGACAAAAAAAATTTTATCATTCCAAAAGGAAATCTAAAATACCTGCTTCTTCGATCCATCTGTGGAACTCTGGGGATTTTATGCAATTTCTATGCGATTGATCATCTGGTACTATCCGATGCCTCCATGCTGAATAAAATGTCCCCTTTTTTTGCGATTTTGTTTTCCTATCTGTTATTAAAAGAAAAACTGGATCCGGTACAGCTTATTGCCGTCATCCTTGCGTTTCTTGGAAGTCTTTTGATTATTAAACCTTCCTTTCAAAGCATTGTCTGCCTTCCTGCCCTGATTGGCCTGTTAGGCGGAATTGGAGCAGGCGCTGCCTACACGTTTGTGCGGATTCTTGGACAGCGGGGGCAGAAAGGACCTTTTGTTGTGTTCTTTTTTTCCGCTTTCTCCTGCCTGTTCTGTCTCCCTTTTGTCTTGCTGTCTTATACCCCTATGACACTGCGGCAGCTTCTCATTCTTCTTGGCGCAGGACTGGCCGCTTCCGGTGGACAGTTTGCCATTACAGCGGCATATTTCCACGCTCCGGCCAAAGAAATCTCGGTATATGACTATTCCCAGATTCTGTTTGCCGCACTGCTAGGATTCTTTCTATTTGACCAGGTTCCGGATCATCTGAGCATTGCTGGGTATATCATCATCTTATCCATGGCAGTCTGGACTTTTCTTCATAACAAAAAACTCCGCACATGAAATCTGTGCGAAGTTTTTTATGCTGTCATTACAAAACTGCTTATTCAATCACATGAATCCAGCCTTCTGGTGCCTCAATGTGTCCCATCTGAATTCCGGTTAAGGTATCATACAGCTTCTTCGTAATTGGTCCCATTTCATTCATTCCACTTGGAAGGCAGATTTCTTTACCGTGATCCACAATCTTGCCAACCGGTGAGATTACGGCAGCCGTACCACAAAGACCACATTCTGCAAAGTCTTTTACTTCTTCGAGGTATACTTCCCGCTCTTCTACTTCCAGTCCCAGATAATCCTTTGCAACGGTCATAAGAGAACGACGGGTAATTGATGGAAGAATGCTGTTAGATTTTGGTGTAACAACTTTGTTATCTTTTGTTACGAAAATAAAGTTGGCACCACCGGTTTCTTCCACTTTTGTTCTGGTTGCTGCATCCAGATACATATTCTCGTCATATCCTTCCTTATGCGCTGTTACAATTGCATGAAGGCTCATGGCGTAGTTTAATCCAGCCTTGATATGACCGGTACCATGAGGCGCTGCCCGGTCGAAGTCCGAGATTTTAATCGTTATTGGCTTTGCGCCTCCTTTAAAGTAAGGACCAACCGGCGTTGTAAACACGCGGAACTGATATTCTTCTGCTGGTTTTACACCAATAACCGCATTGCTTCCAAACATATATGGGCGTATATACAGCGTTGCACCAGAACCATATGGTGGTACATAAGCTGCATTTGCCTTTACCGTCTGTGACACAGCATCAACAAAACGCTCTTTTGGGAATACCGGCATCTCAAGACGCTTTGCGGTATTCTCCATCCGTTCTGCGTTTAAGTCTGGACGGAACGTTACAATATGACCATCTTCGGTTGTATACGCTTTCAGTCCTTCAAAACAGGTCTGTGCATACTGAAGTACACAGGCACACTCACTGATGGTTACGGTGTCATCCTCCGTCAAAATTCCATCATCCCATGCTCCATTCACATAATTCGATACAAATCGTTTGTCGGTTTTCATATAACCGAAACCAAGATTTGCCCAGTCAATCGCTTTTTTCTCCATGATATGTACTTCCTTTCCTTTATTAGTTTGTTCTTTACACACATCTTACTCTTGTCTCGAAATGCTGTCAAGTATACAGTTGCCTATTGACTTTTCCAACTTCTTCTAATATGATAAGGAAGGAACTTAGAAATGATTATACAAACGGAGGAAAAGAAACGCTATGGACAAAAAGACAACAGGCATTGTTGCCTACATTACCCTGATTGGCTGGATTATTGCATTTTGTGCGGGGGACAGAGAAGGTGCAAAACTCCACTTAAATCAGACACTTGTTTTATGGATTGCAAATATTGCAGGAACAATTCTCAGTTTCATCCCATTTATTGGATGGCTCCTTAATATGGTGCTTAGTATTGCGGTCCTTGTATTCTGGATTATGGGATTAATCTCAGCAATCAAAGATGATGACAAGCCGCTTCCACTCATTGGCGGAATTCAAATCATCAAATAATAACCGGCAGAGCAGACAAGATCCCCGTGTTATTCCTTTTTGATTGAATAACACGGGGATCTTTTTTATTGATAATAACTTTCCATATAACTGGTAAAGCCCTGATAGACTTCCTCCTCGGTCTTTGAAAACGCCTCTTCATAGTCTTCGTTTCGAAGGAATGCTCTTACACTGTCCCATCCAAAGTTGTCATCTAAATATTCCAGATACAGCGGCGCATATGCATAACCATGGATTTCTTTAAAGTGTTTCTCATCATTCTTTTTCATTTCCTCTAATGCAGGAAGTTCTGGCTCTTCGAGATCCTCCAGATTCTCTTCCAGATAAGAAGAACCATCCATAAGGTATAGAATCGTTCCCTCTTTCACCCAAAGGGATAATCTCTCATTTACTTCGGATAGATAACAGTCCAGAAGTTCATAGATCACATGATTCGTTACCTCCTCTTTTGTGCGGATCTTTCCTGGGTTGGCCGGACTAACCAAAATCATGTTATTCCCTTTACATTCCCCCATATATCCATCCATCCCAACGAATGCACCAAGTACCCCGTATTTTTTCATTCGCGTCGTTGACGGTCTATCGTATACATAGATATTTACCTGCTTCTCTTCGTCCAGTCCTGTCATCTGCTGAAGATAGGGTGCCTGCCCTTCCGCAAGATTGTATACAGAAGAAGCAGCATTCTTTTCCTTCTGGTAATACACCGTCACATAAGTTCCTTTCATCTGTTTCATTCCCGGCTGCGCTAAAAAAACAGTTGGGAGAAAATTAACAAGAACCAGAATTAATGCAATATCCAGAAACACAACCAAAGTCTTTAATAATGGATTCTTTTTCTTCATACACGTTCTTACCCTTTCTATATTGGATCCTATCATTCCTGTCTACAAAATCACCTGGTACAGTGCTCCGGAAAATGGAGGCAGTAAAAAAGTAACCATATGATTCTGCTGATCATTCTTCTTGATTGATTGTATCATTTTTTCATGACCAGATAAAGCCCCTCCATATATTTCATCATCTGTATGAACCAGTTCCAAAAGATGCATTGGCTCCGGCACACAGCAGTCAAATTCTTTAAAATACTGATCCGAAAAATTAAATACAGCAACCAGTTTTTCTTTCCCGCCAGTACGCATATAGGAAATGACCTGTTCATTCGGGGCATCTGACAAGAGCCACTGGAAGCATTCCCGTTTATACTCTTCCTGATACAGTGCAGGATGGGCAAGATACAATTCTCCCATCTTCTTAAAAAACTTCTGGAACATGGCATTCATTGGATAGGATAAAAGTCCCCAGTCCTGTTCCCGTTTCTCATCCCATTCCCGAAACTGTCCAAATTCATTTCCCATAAAATTCAGCTTTTTTCCCGGGTGGGTAAAAAAATATAGGTATAAAAGCCGGCACTGAGGAAACTTCATATCCTGATCGCCCCACATTTTCTGAAGAATGGACGCTTTCCCATGAACAACTTCATCGTGGGAAAAAGGGAGAAGATAATTTTCATTATAAAAATAATGCATGGAAAATAACAGCACCGGATACTTTTCCACCCGCTCAAGGGGAGACGACTGCATAAAGGACAGGGTATCATTCATAAACCCAAGATCCCATTTGTAGTCAAAGCCAAGTCCACCCTGGTCTGCCGGTCTGGTTACGTCTGGAAATGCGGAGGAATCTTCCGCCATTAGTATGGCAGAGGGATGTCTCTGTTTTAATCCAAGATTCATATTTCTCAAAAAAGCAACTGCATTTCCATTCACACCCCGTTTTTGATCTCCCTGCCAGTAGATTGCCCGGCTGATGGCATCCATCCGGATTCCGTCAAAATGATATACGGCCAGCCAGTAATTGGCTGCTGATTGAAGGAACGAACATACTTCTCCCCTCGAATGCATAAAGTTACAGGTTCCCCATTCACTGGCTCCAATCTCCTTATCCGGATATTCGTAAAGACAGGTACCATCAAACTGCTTTAATGCATAATCATCAACCGCAAAATGAACCGGAACAAAGTCTAAAAACACTCCAATTCCTGCTCTGTGAAAGCGATCCACCATCGCCATCAGCTGCTTTGGTGTTCCGTAACGGGAAGTTGGACTAAAAAAGCCCGTATTCTGGTATCCCCAGGACTCATCTAATGGATGCTCGCTAAGCGGAAGAAACTCCACATGGGTATATCCCATTTCTTTCAGATAGGGGATCATTTCCTCTGCCAGTTCTTCATAATGATACCATCCGTTTCCCGGTCGTTTCCGCCAGGAGCCTGCGTGAACTTCGTAGATATTCATCGGCTTATGAAAACAGCATTCCCTGTGTTCCATCCATTCCTTATCCTGGAAGGAAAAACCACTCCAGTCTGCAATGACAGATGCATGATTTGGCCTTAACTCCATCTGGAAACCATATGGATCGCAGTGATATACGGTCTGGCCATCACTGGTATGGACGACATAACAATACCTGTCTCCCTCTCTTGCCGTACTGCATACATGCTCATACGTTCCATAGCGGTTGCGCTGCATCGGTTCCTCCTGCCATCCGTTAAAGGAACCAGCCAATGATACCCATGACGCATTTGGGGCATATACCCGGAACAGGACTCCCCCTTCACAGATATGTGCCCCAAAATACTCATAAGCATCGAAAGATTTCCCGGTAAAAAAATCCATCCTGTTCATTCGACACTCACCCGACTTAACGATATACCTAATTCTGATCAATCAGCAGCTTTGCTGCGCCATAGATTCCTCCATCATTTCCAAGTGATGCCAGTGCAAATTCTGCATCCCTGCATCCATGGAACACATTTGGAAGGTAGTTTTTCCGGACATTTTCCATTACCACCGGACCGCTTTTGGATACTCCGCCTCCGATAATAAAGATCTCCGGGTTCACAATGCTGGCAATGACTGCCAGACCTTTTCCAAGATAAGCGCCAAATTCTTCAGATACTTCTTTTGCAAGTTCGTCTCCGGCTTCCACTGCATCCCAGAAAACCTTGCCATTTAATTCTTTTCCTCTAAGACAGCTTGGCGCATCCGTTGACTCCAGTTTTCTGGTCATAAGCCGTACTATACCAGTTGCAGAAGCATACTGTTCCAGACAGCCATGATTTCCACATCCGCAGGCTTCTACTTCATCATCCCTGACATGAATATGACCAATCTCACCACCCGCTCCGGTAGCTCCGCATACAATCTTGCCATCTACAATAATTCCACCGCCTACTCCGGTTCCAAGGGTAACCATAACCACATCTTTATGTCCCTGGGCGCCGCCTTTCCACATCTCTCCAAGAGCTGCTACATTGGCATCATTTCCTGCTGCCACCTTCATCCCTAACAGTCTGCCCAATTCTTCGTTTATGTTCATGATATCCCATCCAAGATTCACCGCTTTGTGAACCGTACCAGACACATCTACTGGTCCTGGAACACCAACTCCGGCACCGGCAACTTCCTCTTTTGCAATTTTCTTCTCTTGCAGCTTCTTCTGGATTGATCCGGCAATATCCGGCAGAATATTAATTCCGTGATCCTCTGTCCGGGTTTTAATCTCCCATTTTTCCAGCAGGGTTCCATCCACTTCAAAAAGCCCCATCTTTACTGTCGTTCCACCAATATCCACTCCAAATACATACTTTTTCATACGCTGACTCCTTTTTTATATTATTTCATCTGCCTTTGACACGCAAAGGTTGTTTTTTCCTTTTGATTTTGCTTCATACAATGCTTTATCCGCGAATTCGAACGCTTTCTTATAGGAACGGTTCTGTTCCGGGTTAAAATACATCCCCATACTGCAGTGAATGTACAAGGTAAACGTATTTTCATGGTACTGGAAAGAAAGCTCTTTTCTCTTGTTCTCGCACATGGCGATTACCTGTTCTTTCGGCTCATCGTATTCAAAGAAAACCATAAACTCATCTCCGCCAATCCGGCCTACAATTCCTTTCTCAAATGACAGTGAAAGCCTTCTTGACACTTCCGTGATTACCATATCCCCGGTAAGATGTCCATACATATCATTGACAGTCTTAAAATCATCAATATCCAAGACAAGCATGGCATATCCCTTGCCGGTTAACTTTTTCTCCATCATCTTACCTACAAGATACTCGGTATAACTACGGTTACACAGACCGGTCAGGGCATCTTTTCTGGCAAGAACTTCATTCTGCATCTGTGTTTTCTTCTCCTTGTCAATATTGCGCAGCAAGGTCAGATGATACACAACTTCATGACTCTCTTCTGAGATCTCAAAGAGCACTGTCATGGATACCCACACATAGCGTTCCTTTCTGTCTTTCATGCGGAATTCCACTTCCACGCCGTTCTCGCCTTGTTCAAACCGTTTCTTAAGATCCACCGTGCGAAATAAATCCAGCTTTACCAGATCGTCCGGGTGTACCAGATAATCACACATATACCAGAACAGCTCATCCGTACTTTTAAACATCTTTTCCACACCAAAAAAGTTTCGAATCTGCTCCGGATCTGTCTCCAGACGCCCTTCCTTTACATATTCCTCCACAACACAATCATAGTAATCATACAATACCTTAGCCAAATGATCTTTCTGTAACATCTCCTGCGTATCCCCCAATAGTTTACTTCAATTCTTCATATATTTTATATTATAACAGATTCCTGAAACAAGGGATAGTCTTTTTTCGTTTTATGATTAAAAATCTGTCCTTTTCTTAGGAACTTTCAAATGATTTTTGTTAGAACCCCTGCCAAGTGCCATTGCTTAAATTTTTAGTATCCAAGTTTATGCAATAATTTTTCTACATCTGCTGCCTTAAGTACCTTTCCCATAGAAACAACTTTCTCATTAACAACCAGTCCTGGCATACTCATAACACCATATCCCATGACTTTCTCCAGATCGGTAATGTATTCCACTTCTACGGACAGGCCTGCATTTTTTACTGCTTCCTTTGTATTCTCGTATAACTCATGACAGGACTTGCAACCGGAGCCAAGTACCTTGATACTTACCAAGGAACCACCCGCACCATTACAGCAGCCGTTCTCTGTTTCTGCATCCGCAGGGTTACTACCACAACAGCAGCAGCTTTCTTTCTTTTTTTCCTCTACAGGTGCATTGCATGCACAGGCAGATCCCTGTTCTTCTTTCTTCTTTTCAAAATTAAATAAACCCATTTTTATGTCCTCCTTAAAATATATTTTGATGCCAGGGTCACAATGTCATACGTTTCATGCTTGCATGAAAAAGTATGACATTGTGACCCGTAAAACATGAGAAAGTAGCCCGAACAGGGCGGATTTCGAATGTTTTAGAATTGCGAGAGCACGAAGTGCGTAGCAATTCGTAGGCATCAGGGGGGGGCAAAAGACCTTTTGACCCCAACATCATATTTTGAAACTCAAACTTTACACTAACCAATATTGAAACACATTGAAGAAATATCCAACAATGATAATTCCCATCGTGCAAATCCCAATAAATATTCCTAACAGCTTCGGTTTTACTGCTTTCTTTAACATAATCATCGACGGCAGAGAAAGAGTGGTAACACCCATCATAAAGGAAAGTACGACACCTAATCTTGCACCTTTGGCAAGCAGGGCTTCCGCAATGGGAATACATCCAAATATATCTGCATATTGTAAAAAGGTACTCCAAAACACAGAACCCCAGCAAGCCTGCTGCCTGCCGGGGTATTATTTATTTGCAGATGCTTTTTCTGTCGTGTTTTTGCACTCTGGCTTTGATGTCTGGTGCAATGATTTTTTCTAACTTTATTTTTCTGAAATCTTTATATTTCGTCTGCGTTTTAGTGGTTTTCTTCAATCTGCTACCCTACTAAAAATCCAAGTTACAACCATTACTTCTTTTATTTATCAAAAAAACAGAGGCATCAATAAAGTTGCCCCTGTTTTTTGTTATTTTAGAATCCCGTTTGCTATTGCCTCTGCCATCTTCTTATAGTTATATAGCTGCACGTCGTCTTTATCATCGACAAAACAGCACTCTACCAGCATTGCCGGAGCAGTTGTCTTCCTGAGGAAATAAAGCCCTGTGTTTGCTTTTACGCCTCTATTCTTAAACCCAAGCGAGGCAATCTCCTTGCATACCTTTTTAGCCTTACCGCATGCTTTCCCGCTTACGGAGTAAACAATAATCTCAACCCCTGTTGTTTTCCCATTCCCCTTCTGGTCTTTTGCTCCGTAATTAAAATGTATTGACACGTCCAGATCTACTTTGTGACTGTTACATTTTTTCACGATCTGATACAGCACGTCTGATTGGTTTATTCCGTTGTTGCATGTGCAGTCATAAACTGTGTGCCCTTTTTCCTTTAATATTCGGATAAGCTCTTTGACTACTTTTCTTGCTTCTGTGGATTCTTTAATCAGCCCTGCCGCCC
>JAQXIP010000008.1 GCA_029007845.1 Clostridiales bacterium | reverse complement strand
GACTTTCAATTGCCAGAGCCAGCTGCTCCTTAACCTGATCGTATGGTGCACTGTATACATCTTCAATGGCTGTATTAACATTGATAATGGTGGAAATCGAATTCAGACGATACTCTCTTGGCTCTGTTTCATATTCAATATAGCCATCCGGGATAATGTCAGATTTCTTTGTCTGGCTGCATAACACATCCAGAGGAGTTTCTCCTTCCACTACCTTGTTCACACGATAGATACCTGTCTCCAAACCTTTAAATTCCAGCACTTTTGTCAGCCACTTTGGTGTAATGGCACCGTACTGCGGTTTTGTCTTCGTCACATTGGCCAGATTATAGGCCGCCTGTGCTCCCAATGCGTTAATTCCTTGCTCTTCTTTTGCCATGTTTATAACCTCCTGTTTTTTATATATTTGTAACGATTCCTGCCAGATGCCCTTCTTAACCAGGCTCTCCGCTGATGAACCGTAACATTACAGCCATGCTCCTTCATTGGAGAAAATAATGTTCTTTGCGGACTCAATTCCCCCTTTCAGGTTGTACATTGGTCCTTTATACCCTGCTTCCCTCAGCGTATTGATCGCCAGAATACTTCTCTTCCCTTCCCTGCAGATAAAAATGGTATCCACATCCGGGTCTAGTTCCTTCTGTCTTCTTGCCAGCTGCCCAATCGGAATGGCAATGGCATTTGGAAAACGGTGGATTGCCCGCTCATGAGGTTCCCTGACATCGATAATGGTCATCGGTTCGCCTCTTTCAATTCTTGCCGCCAGTTCTTCCGCCTCGATTCCTTCCACCGGAATTTCATCTTCCTCTTCTTTTAATCCACAGAAATCTTCATAATCAAAATCTTCGATCTCTAATATCGAAGGATTCTTTCCGCAAACCGGACAATTTTCATCTTTATGTATCGAAACAGTAGACGTATGGAGATTCCATGTATCCACCACAAGCATCTTTCCGGTAAGACTTTCTCCTCCACCGATAATCAGCTTCAGCACCTCATTTGCCTGAATACTGCCGATAATTCCCGGCAGCGGACTAATGACGCCCCCTTCAGCACAGGTAGGAACCAGACCAGCTGGCGGTGGTGATGGAAACTGGCAACGGAAACATGGCCCTGTTTGTGCATCAAACACACTTACCTGTCCCTCAAACTGGTACATTGCCCCAAACACCAGGGGTTTCCCAAGGAGTACGCATGCATCGTTAATCAGGTATCTGGACTTATAATTATCTGTACAATCTGCCACGATATCATAATCCCCGATGATATCAGCAATGTTATCTGCATCTATTTTTTCATTTACGGCCTCAATACAAAGTTTTGGATTAATGGCTTTAATGGAATCTTTTGCAGATGCCGTCTTAGGGCGGTGCACATCTCTTGTTCCATGGATGACCTGGCTTTGCAGATTACTTAAAGACACTTCATCAAAATCCACAATTCCAATGGTTCCAACCCCTGCTGCCGCCAGATACTGTACGACAGGAGCCCCTAGGGAGCCAAGTCCGATTACCAGAACCTTCGCCGCCTTAATCCGCTTTTGTCCTTTGACACCAATTTCCCGCAGCATCAGATGCTTGCTGAACCGTTCGATCTCCGAATCATCCAGAGACACTTCTTTTCTCCGTTCATCAGAGATAACGCTTTCCACCGGTGCCCCTCCGGCAATCGCCGGAAGAAGCAAGACCTCATCCCCTTCCTGTACGGCCTGATCCGGCTCTGCTTTCACCGAAACTGCATTCCCATTAACAAACACGCTGACATATGGACGGCGTGTCCCATCTTCCTCAAAAAGCCCTTTCCTGCTGTCCGGGTATTCCTCTTTCAGATTGTCCAGTATATCCCGAACCGTGTTTCCTTCTAATTCAATTCTTGCATTCCGGTTAACAAATGTTCTCAACGTTGCTGACACATACACTGAAATCCCCATGTTCCTTCTCCTCGCTTTTCCAAGATTTCTTCCTTTGCATCCTGATCAGAATGCTCCAGCTTCTCAAAACTCTTTACATTCACACTTCTTCCATCTATCACCGAGACAATAGAATAGGAATACCCAGCCATCATATAATGAAGATCCGTAACCGAAGCAGCCGCTTCATAATCCGGATGGGAGTGGTAAAATCCAACGATCTCCAGCTGCTCCTTTTCTGCCAATAATTCTGCTTCCACAATTTCAAATGGATTCATGAGAAAATGCGTTACATTCCGGCTTTTTCCTGCCATATTTCTTGTTTTAATAACCCGGTGTGCAATCCTCTGCTCTCCATTCCTTGTACCAAGCATAATTCCACAGCACTCCTTCGGGTACTCCTCCTGTGCATGGGAACAGATCGCTTCCAGCGTGTCATCTTGTAAAATCAGCAATTCCTCATCTCCCTTCCTAATCCTTTTCTATTTTCACTTTCCACAAGCCATCCGGTTATACCCGCCGGCGATCCAGTTTTTTTGATAATAACATGCCGATTCCCTGTAAAATCTGAACAAGAACTACTAAAATGAAAATCGTAACAAGCATTACTCCAGTCTCGTAACGGTAATAACCATAACGGATAGCAATATCACCAAGACCACCGCCACCAACCACCCCGGCCATGGCAGAATACCCGAGAATCGTTCCGATTGCAATGGTCACTCCCACCAGAAGGGAGGTTCTTGCTTCTGCTAAAAGCACCTTCCAGATAATGGTAAATGTACCGGCTCCCATACTCTGGGCAGCCTCAATGACCCCCTTGTCCACCTCTTTCAGCGATGATTCCACCATCCGTCCGATAAATGGTGCGGCAGCTATGGTGAGTGGCACAATGGTGGCAGTGGAACCATAGCTCTGTCCCACAATCAGCTTTGTCAGCGGCATAACCAGAATCAGCAAAATCAGAAATGGAACACTTCTTGTCAGATTTACCACAAAGTCCAGCAGCTTATATGCCACCACATTCGACTTAAGTCCTTCTTTATCGGTAATGGCAAGCACAATTCCAAGAGGCAGACCCACAACATATCCGAAAAAGGTAGAAACCAAAGTCATATAGAGCGTTGCCCAGGTTCCTTCTACCAGCATCCCTCTTATTGTCTCATCCAACATCTGCCGTACCTCCTCCGTTAAGAACCAGCCTTTTTGCTGCCTCAGTCTTTGGTGCCCCAAACAATTCTTCCACTGTCCCCTGTTCTGCCAGGCTGCCGTGGTCAAGCACTGCAACCTTGGAACAGATCTCCCGCACCACTGCCATCTCATGGGTAATAACGATTATCGTAATACCATATTTTTCATTAATTTCTTTTAACAGGTTAAGAATGGCTTTCGTTGTCTGTGGATCCAGGGCACTGGTAGCTTCATCACAAAGCAGGATCTTCGGGTTATTTGCCAGAACTCTGGCAATCGCCACTCTCTGCTTCTGTCCGCCGGATAACTGCGCCGGATAAGCCTTTGCTTTCTCCGCAAGTCCCACGATACCCAGAAGTTCCATGGCCCGAATCCTTGCCTCCTTCCGCCGGGCACCTGCAATCTCCAGCGGAAAACAAACATTATCTAACACATTCCGCTGCATCAGAAGATTAAAATGCTGGAATATCATACCGATATCCTGTCGTTCCTTCCGGAGTGCCTTTGGAGAAAGCTCTAACAGATTTTTTCCTTCAATATAGACACCTCCTTCATCCGGCTTCTCAAGCAGATTCAGACACCGTACCAAAGTACTTTTCCCGGCTCCCGACAATCCGATTATGCCAAATATATCTCCTTTATCTAGAGAAAAGCTGATATCTTTCACCGCTTCCACCTGACCGTTGCCGGTCTCAAAGGTTTTGCTGATATGTTCTACCCGAATAATCGGTTCCATTTTTTTCTCCTTTGCAAACATTTTTTCTGGTGCATCGGCTTTGAGTCGAGTTATTTACGAACCGATGCACTAGTTAAATGGAATCACTGCTCCATCGTAGTTCTCATCAATATACGTTTTGATCTCGTCTGATTTTAAAACATTTACTAACGCCTGAATGGCTTCACTCTTCTCGTTTCCTTCCTTCACAGCAATGATATTTACATAAGTCTTAGCCGCCTGGGAATCTGCCTTCTCATAAGCAATGGCATCCTTTCCTACCGAGAACCCTGCCTCCAATGCATAATTTCCATTCAGTACTACAAACGCCACCTCATCTTTTACCCTGGATACCTGAGCTGCTTCCAGTTCCTGAATCTTGATGCCCTTTGGGTTATCCTTAATATCTTTTACCGTCGCTTCCAGGCCAGCGCCTTCCTTTAAGGTAAGAACACCGTTATCCTGAAGAAGCAGCAACGCTCTTGCTTCATTTGTGGTATCATTTGGAACCGCGATGGTGTCGCCTTTTTCCAGCTCATCCAGAGATTTTTTTGTTCCCGGATAGATAGCAAATGGTTCATAGTGGATGCCTCCGGCATTGACAAGGTGTGTTCCTTTCTCTTTGTTGAAATTATCCAGATACGGAATGTGCTGGAAATAGTTTGCATCAAACTCTCCACTTTCTACTACCAGATTTGGCTGAACATAATCGTCAAATACGGTTACTTCCAGTTCCCATCCCTGCTGTTTCAGAAGTGGTTTTGCCTCCTCTAAGATCTCTGCGTGGGGCGTTGCACTGGCTGCCACTTTGATCGTTCCCTTATTCTCAACTGACTGTGACTCCTCAGCAGAATTACCTGCATTTTTCGCCGTCTTCGTATCAGAAGTTTTCGTCCCCGTGCATCCAGCCAGGACTCCCAGTGTCAAAATAAATGTTAATAATACGAATAATCCTTTCTTCATCGCTTTCTCCTCCTTAAATAAATTGAAATTCTTGGAAAACCAGTTTAAAAACCAGAGAAGCAGATACCACTATGGTACCTGCTTCTCTGGTTTCATTGAAAATCTCTACAAGGTATCATAATGCGCACAAATTTAAGCTGTATTCATACATACAACCTGACAGCAGCACATCATCATACACATTCTATCTCTGGTCTGTCTGTTCTTCATGGCATTACGCTCCTTTCTTTTCCTACTTTTCCTGTAGGATTAATTTACTGTATTATATCCCCGCCCCCTTCATTTGTCAAGCATGAATTTTTTTCCATATACTATTTTGTTACAGTTCAGCCGTGACCCCGGTATTGTTTTAGGCAGACTGCAAAATGATAAAAAAGTGGACTTTAACGATTGGACTTTGAAACCATTACGGCATAAGTACGATTGACCATCCTACCTCCCTCTCTTTAGACATTGCAGTTCTTGATCAGAATGACTTATGCTTCTTTCTATATTGGCCTATTCAAACCTCGCACATGCTCTTAAGCTTTCTCTTTCAATATAAAAAACCTCACCAATTCTACAAAGAAACGGATTCCAAATACATTGACAAAATATAACGCAAGATATGCAGTCACCATTGTTACCCGGGTATCCTCCTTCCCAAACGGGCATAAAACAAGCAGATACAGCATAACCGATGGGATATGGGTAAGCTTTTTACAAAAACAAAATGCCCATAGAAAATATACGAAAATAACCAGTTGCTTTATTTCCTGATAACATCTGCTCTTTTGGATCATTTTCTGCTGAGGCACCTCTCTTTTTCATTCTGAACCATTTAACAACAAGAAGAACAGAATACAAAAAAGCGTATTGTACCATTCCAACTAATACAACCATAGGAAGCATATATATTGACAACCTGATCAAATCAAGCAGCACCGAATCCTGGTTCCAATCATCCAATGCATTAAAAAATGATGCAAAGACAGTCAAATAAAAAAATAAGATTGTCTCTATCGTAATTTTAACCTTTCTCATACGGCTTCACTCCCATTTTCCCTTTAGGTCAGTCCGGTTATCCCTTCCCACGCGGATCTTTGGCATTATCCAACAGATTTGACCGGATGATTCCAATCTCCATATACTGTTCCAGATTGCTCTTCTTCTGGTACAGCTTCTGCAGCTCTTCCTCCCTCATCTGCTTCTCCCGGACATAACAATACTTTAATCCCCCCACATTCAGTCTGGAAAAAGTAGGCATCCCAAATCCTCCCAGA
>JAQXIP010000007.1 GCA_029007845.1 Clostridiales bacterium | reverse complement strand
GGAAGCAAGCAGAATATCAAGTAGCATGCTTTCGGCGGCTGTGCGCTCGTTACGGCTGAACTGTTACGTAATTCGGATTAAAGATAAGCATTCAATAAAACGGTTGCTACATTAAAGTAGATAATCAGGCTACATGCATCCACTATGGTGGAAATCAGCGGAGCTGCCATGATGGCAGGATCCAGATGCAGGCATTTCGCAATGATTGGAAGGATTGCACCTACCGATTTTGCCATAATGATGGTTGCAAAAAGACTGATTACGACGGTGAGGCAGATTAATTCCTGGCCTGGATACATAATGGCCAGACGGATGAAGTTCACAGCACTTAAGATGACACCGCAGATAATACCGACCCGAAGCTCTTTCCACAGTACCCTGAAAATATCTTTGGGCGTGATATCTCCTAATGTCATACCACGGATAATCATGGTGCTTGCCTGGCTTCCCGCATTTCCTCCGGTACCGGTAAGCATCGGCACAAAGGTGACAAGAATACTTACCTTTGCCATGGCTTCTTCATAATGTCCAAGAATATTTCCGGTAATCATACTGCTGATCATGAGGAATAAAAGCCAGAGAATCCGGTTCTTGGCAAGGGTAAATACGCTTGTTTTCATGTACGGCTTTTCACTTGGAAGCATGGCCGCCATAATCTCGAAGTCTTCGGTTGCCTCCTGTTCCATAACGTCTACCGCATCGTCTACCGTAATAATGCCGACCAGACGGTTCTCATGGTCTACGACAGGAAGTGCCAGAAGGTCATACTTGTTAAAAGTTTTGGAGATCTCCTCCTGGTCATCCGTAGTCATGGCATGAATCACATGGGTGTCCATAATGTCTTCTATTACCGTTTCATAAGGGCTCATAAGGAGATCCTTTAATGTAATAACACCTTCAAGTTTGCGCTGTGCAGTCGTAACATAGCAGGTGTAGATGGTTTCTTTGTCCACTCCGTTTTTGCGGATATAGGCAAAGGCCTGTTCAACGGTCATATTTTTCTTTAATGCCACATATTCTGCGGTCATCACACTTCCGGCACTGTTTTCCGGATAATTTAAAAACTGGTTGATAAGTTTGCGGGTGGAAGGTGTGGCTGATTTCAGGATTCGCTTTACTACCGTGGCAGGCAGTTCCTCCAGCATATCCACCATATCATCAACGAACAGATCTTCGATAATTGTCGTTAGTTCCGCATCTGCTGTACTGTCAATGATTTCTTTTTGTTTCTCGATTGGCAGACAGGCAAATACATCGGAGGCCAGATCTTTGGGAAGCAATCGGAACACAACCATCATTTTTTCAGAATCAAGCTGTTCGATAAACGAAGCAACATCCACTTCATTCATTTCACTTAAAATGGTCTTTATTTTTCGAAGCTGCTTGGCATTCACAAGCTCCAACAGTTCTTCCACTGGAATGTTTTCCTGCGTCATTCTAGTATGCCTCCTTGTTATCTATTTTTGTGTACGTCTGATCGGTTCGATACACGCAGCACATCATTAAAATGTTATCTCTTAACAACAAGAAAGTCAAGGAATTTTCAAGGTCTGGACCATTTGGGAGAGAACGGCCCAGTTTTCCGGAAAGAACCGCATCACGGTCCAGTAGCTTACTCCGTAAAAGCCATAATCAAGAGCTGTCTTTAGTTTTGCCTGGATGCTTCTGGCATCTTCAAACCACACCACATATTCCTGAAAATTCTCGTCGGTGTAATAAAAATAGGGAACCATGGCAGTCTCGTCAAATAGAATCTCGGCATGATACCGGGCAGCCAGTTCCACAGCAGCCACATTTCCAATCGAAGAAGCCGGTGTTCCCTGAACATAGGGGAGTTTCCATTGATATCCGTAATTTGGAATACCCATAAGGATTTTGTCAGGAGGAATCTCGGTTATGGCATAGTCAAGAACCTGCTTTACTTTGTTTAAGGGGGCAGTTGGCATAGGGGCAGAATAGCGGTATCCCCATTCATACGTCATAAGGATTACTTTGTTTACCACCCTTCCGATGGCAAAATAGTCGTGGGATTCGTAGAGAAGACCCGGCTGGTCGGCACTGGTTTTGGGCGCAAGGGCGGCATAGACGGGATGCCCTGCCTCATTCATGAAGGTAGTTGCCCTTAATAAAAATGCAACATAAGCATCCTTGTCAGATGGAAAGACATATTCAAAGTCTACATCCAGTGCATAGTAGCCTTTTTCCTCCATGATGGCCAGCAGACGTTCTAAAACCAGATCCTGAAGCGATTCATTATTGAGCAGGATAGAAGAAAGCTCATTGCTGAAGGTGCCCTGTTCGGTATAAGAGGAAAACAAAAGAACCGGTTTCACATCGCTATCCGAAAGCGTGGACAGCGCCTTCTCATCATCCAGAACAACAATGTCCCCATCAGGGGTAAATCCATAGGTGAACAAAGTAAGAGAAGTCAGGTAAGGGATGGTTTTTTGCAGTACTTCGGATTCGATATAGGGGTAGGAATAGCCGTTTACCGCCAGAAGGGGAAGTGTGGACGGGTCAAAGTCCGGTGGGGGAGGAAGCACCAGTGCCTGCCCTGCTACCAGATTTTCCGGATTCGTCAATCCATTTAAACGGATCAGTTCGGAGGGCGTTGTCATATATTCCCGGCTGATCGAATAGAGCGTATCACCGGATTTTACAACATAGATTGTCATAATGATCGTTTTGCACCTTTTTCTTTCTAATATAAGATATGCAGTAACAATTCAGCCGTGACGAGCGCACAGCCGCCGGAAGCACGCAGAATATCAGGTTTCATGAAATACTCGCTTTCGCTCCATTGAAGACGTAGCGGTACTAAGGTTTTGCAAAAAACGCAAAACCAAGTGCCGACGTGTTCAAAGGGATATTTCATGGTACCTGATATTGGGCGTGCTTCCGGCGGCTGTGCGCTCGTCACGGCTGAATTGTTACGATATGCATGGAATGGGTGAATCGTTTCTTGCTTTTCCTATGTAAATGTAGTATGATTGGAAATGGTGGTGTAAAACGCATCATCCCGGTTCTTTTGGAAAAGAGGAGGCCGGACACAAGAGGATAATATGATTAGGAGGAATAATATGGTAACAGCAATCGTTGGCGCAAACTGGGGAGATGAAGGAAAAGGTAAGATTACAGATATGCTCGGTGAGAAATCTGACATTATCGTTCGTTTCCAGGGCGGCAGTAATGCCGGTCATACCATTATAAACAATTATGGAAAATTTGCCCTGCATCTTCTTCCATCCGGAGTTTTTTATGACCATACAACCAGTATTATCGGAAATGGTGTAGCGCTGAATATTCCATATCTGATTCAGGAAATCAACAGTCTGGTGGAACGTGGTGTTCCAAAGCCAAAGATTCTTGTTTCAAACCGCGCACAGATTCTGATGCCATATCATATAAAATTTGATGAATATGAAGAGGAGCGTCTTGGCAAAAAGTCCTTTGGCTCTACCAAATCCGGAATCGCACCGTTTTATTCAGACAAATATGCCAAGATCGGATTCCAGGTGTCAGAGCTGTTTGCTGACGAGGAAACCCTTCGTGAGAAGATTCACCGGGTTGCAGAACAGAAAAACGTCATTTTAGTTCATTTATATAAAAAAGATCCGATCAATGAAGAAGAGTTATTCCAGACATTAATGGAATACCGGGATATGGTTGAGCCATATGCCTGTGATACAGCAGCTTTTCTCCAGAATGCAATCCGGGAAGGAAAAAATATTCTTCTGGAAGGACAGCTTGGAACACTGAAGGATCCTGATTTTGGAATTTATCCAATGGTAACTTCTTCTTCCACACTGGCAGCTTATGGTGCGATCGGAGCAGGTATCCCGCCATATGAGATCAAGAAGATTGTGACTGTAGTAAAAGCATATTCCAGTGCCGTAGGAGCAGGGGAATTCGTCAGTGAAATCTTTGGCGACGAAGCCGATGAACTGAGACGCCGGGGCGGTGACGGTGGTGAGTTTGGTGCCACAACCGGACGTCCAAGACGTATGGGATGGTTTGACGCAGTGGCAAGCCGTTATGGCTGTAAGATGCAGGGAGCAACTGATGTGGCATTCACGGTGCTCGACGTTCTTGGTTATCTTGATGAGATTCCGGTATGTGTCGGTTACGAGATTGATGGGAAAGTCACAAAAGAATTCCCGACAACGATCGAACTTGCGAAGGCAAAACCGGTATACGAAGTACTGCCAGGATGGAAACAGGATATCCGTGGAATTAAAACATATGAAGAACTGCCGGAAAACTGCAGAAAATATATTGAATTCATTGAAAAGGAAATTGGAGTACCGATTACAATGGTTTCCAATGGTCCGGACCGCCATGATATTATCTACCGTGAAGGGGTAAAATAATATCCGGCTGATCGTATGAAAAAGGGGCTGCTGCACTGAGTAATTCGTGCGACAGCCCCTTTTTACGACCGCTTCTGTATTCAGCCCGTTATGCATCAAGTGTCTGGAATAATACATCAATCAGCCGGTCATTTTGTTCTGGAAGCATAAAGCAGAAGCGGAAAAAATGCTCATCCAGAAATGGAAAGGAGGAACAATCCCGGATCATCAGATTTTTTCGGATTGCTGCTTCGAATAAATCCATGGCGGTGATGTCTTCCCGCAGTATTTTTACAAGAACAAAATTCCCATAGGAAGGATATGCATGCAGGTCGCTGCGTTCCGATAGTTTCTGGATCATGCGGCTCCGTTCCTCGAGAGTCATTTTTTTTGTGGCATCAATGTAATCCTGATCCTTGAACATGATTTCACCGGCAATGGCAGCAAGGGAGTTAATGGTCCACGGATTCTTCTTCTGGTTTATTTCCTGAATCAGGTCTCTGTTTCCACAGATGGCATATCCAAGGCGCAGCCCTGGTGCAGCAAAAAACTTAGAGATTCCCCTGAGAATGATCAGGTTATTATAGGAAGCAGTAAGGGGAATGGCGGTCATCTTCTCATAATCCGGGGCAAATTCCATATATGTCTCATCAATCATGACAAAGATTCCCTTCTGCTTACAGATGTCGAGAATCTTTCTTAAAACAGTACGGGGGATAATGCTTGAGGTCGGATTATTTGGGTTACATAATATAAGAAGATCCGTGTCGGAAGTAAAATCAGCTACCAGATCGGCTGGTTCCAGAATAAAATCCTGTTCTTCCGGAAGACGGAAGTAATGACAGCTGCCCTGGGACAACTTAATTTCCCGTTCATATTCGGAATAAGTTGGACCGACGATCAAGGCGTTCTGTGGCTTTAAGATCTGCATCAGAATCGAGATCAGCTCTGTGGAGCCGTTGCCAACCAGAATCCGCTCTGCCGGGGCATCTACATAATGGCTGATGCATTCCCTAAGAGAAGTATATTCCCGGTCCGGATAGGTGGTAATCGCATCAATATGCTGGCTCAGTGTTTCTTTTAGTTTAAATGACACGCCAAGCGGATTTACATTCGCCGAAAAACTAATAATGTCCTCTTTCCGGATTCCATATATTTTCTCGATTTTTTCCAGGTCGCTTCCGTGAAAATGTTCTTTGTGTTCTAGCATGTGTATCACTCTTTTCTTTTTATATTCCTAGTGTTATAATTAAAAGATATTAGGGTCAAAAGACCTTTTCATGGTTTACGGGTCATAATGCCATACTTTTTCATGCAAGCATGAAACGTATGACCTTTTGACCCTGGCATCATCATAATATGCTTTCAGCAAAAGTGCAAGAGCAGACAGGCAGGTATCCGTACATGAGAGAAAAAATCAAGGCTTTTTCCAAAGGACAATTCAAATATCAGCTTCCGAATCTACAGGCATCGGTGGAACGACTTGTTTTTAGTGTACAATCCGGCAAGAAAGTAACCGGAACGGTTGAGATCGAAAATGATGAGAAGGCACCTATGAAGGGTATGGTTTATTCGTCTGATCCATGTATGCGTATTCAAAAGAATGCCTTTGTTGGGGAGCGTTTTGTTCTGGAGTATTCGTTTGATGCGGGAAGCTTAAAGCCTGGAACGGTGCGAAAAGGGAAATTAACGATCGTAAGCAGTCTCGGGGAGATGAGCCTTCCCTTTGAAGTTACGGTACAGGTTCCATTCCTTGTAACGACTTATGGGAAAATGAGGGATCTGTTTCACTTTGCCAATCTTGCGAAGGACGACTGGAATCAGGCATTGGAAGTGTTTCAAAGCAAGGAATTTGAGACAATCTTTTTCCAGAAAGAAGATCCGAACCGTCTTGTATACCGGGCATTAAAGGACAGCAGCTCACCATCCAGGGGGATGGAAGAATTCTTAATTGCAGTTCATAAAAAAGCACAGATTCACCTGACCTTGTCTAGCCGTTCCTTCGAGTACCAGAACGTCACAGAGAGTTTTGCAGACAAGGTTCTGATTACAAAAGACCAGTGGGGATATATGGAACTTAAGGTAGAGAGCAGGCAGCCATTTCTTGTTCCACGGGTTTCGGTGATTCATAATGAACAATTTGTAGGAAGTCAGTATCCGCTGGAATTCTTTGTGGATGCAGGGAAACTTCATGAAGGAGAAAACTACGGCTTTTTTGTAGTGCAAAGCCCATATGAAACGATGGAAGTAGAAGTGCGGGTGTCGGTAAGCCATGAAGAAAGGGTACAGAAGAAAAGAAGCCATAAGAAAGAACTTATAAAGTTAACCCGCAATTATCTGGATTTCCGGCTGGGAAGAACATCGAAAAGTGAATATATCACGGATACCGATCTGATATTAGGAAGCCTTTCGTTCTATGAAAAAGAAGAAATCTTTGATCTCTACCGGATCCATCTTTATCTCATAGATAACCGGGTGGAAAAAGCACAGGAAAAACTGGATTTTTACCGGCCAAGACTGGAGGGATGGAAGCAGGAGAAACCACTATGTTATGGCACATTTCTATATCTGGAAGCCTTGTGGAAGAAAGATCGGGACGTAACACTCCGCGCAGGGGAAGAAGTGGAGCGGCTGTATGAGAGAACCGGGAACTGGCGTTTTCTCTGGATGCTTATCTATCTGGGTGTGTATAAGGATAACCTGGTCTGGAAAGAAAGAAAGCTAAGAGAAGCGATTTTGAATGGATCTATAAGTCCGGTACTTTATTATGAACTGTTGGAGTTTTATAACGAGAATCCGGAATACCTGATTGATCTGGACAAAGCGGTGATGAATGCGGTAATATGGGGAATCCGGGAGCAGGTACTGTCACCGAGAATTTCCCTTAACCTGTCGGAGCTTCTTGCGAAAGAACGGGTTTATGGCACGAAGACTTTTCGTGTGATGAAATATCTGTATGAGCAGTATCATGAAGACTTGATGCTTCAGTCGATCATCCAGCTGCTGATTGCAGGGGATAAGACCGGTTCCCGGTATGTCTCCTGGTATCAGCTTGGCATTGAAAAACAGGTTAAGGTAACAAAACTGTACGAATACTATATGTATTCGATAGAAGAAGATACACGTAAGATGCTTCCGGTCACGGTATTCTCTTATTTTATGTATAATAATGACCTGCCTGCAGGAAAGAAAGCATTTTTATATGCCAATCTGATCCGCAATAAAGATTATCAGCCGGGAATCTACCATCAGTATATGGAAGAGATGCTGTCGTTTGCCAAAGAACAGCTTTTCCAGCATAAGATCAACCGGAACCTGGCGGTGATTTATGAAGAACTGATCCATGCAGATCTGATTGACGAGCAGGTTGCAAAAGCACTTCCATGTGTGATGTTTACCAATGAACTGTACTGCGAGAATCCGAATATGAAAGGAGTTGTGGTTCTTCATAAGGAGATTGACCGGGAGGCATATATGCCGTTAGAAGATGGCGTTGCCCGGATCTCGGTCTTTACGGAAAATGCCCATATATTTCTTGTAGATAAGGATAATAACCGTTATGCAGCTACCGTGGACTATACGTTAAATAAGCTGCTCCACTTAGAGGAACTGGCGGATCTCTGTCTGGAAAAAGCACCGGATAATGGTATGTTGCTGCTCTATCAGGCTGAGCAGATGGAATTATACCACAAGCATGCCGACAACATTACCAATACCCGCAGGCGTATTATTCTTATGGATGAATTAAAAGGGGAATACCGGAGAAACTGTGCGTTAAAACTGATTGATTATTATTATGAAAGCTTTGACGGAGAACAGCTTGACGCCCTTCTTGGCATGCTGGATCTCAGCCATCTTGAGGTGGATCAGCGTTGTAAAATGATCGAATACTTTATATTACGGGAACTGTATGAGCGGGCGGAAACGGCGATCAGGCAATATGGATATGTGGGAGTTTCGCCGAAAAAACTCATGCGGTTCGCTTCCTATTGCATACAGGCTCTTGGGGGAAAAGAAGATCCGTTAATACTGGAATTATCCTTTTATGTATTTGATCAGGGAAAATATGATGAGAAGATTCTTTCCTATCTGGCTTCGTTTTTTTCCGGCACAACCGAGCAGATGTTCCAGCTGTGGGAGCGTCTTACGATGGAAGGAATTCATGCAAAGGAACTGGAAGAGAGGCTTTTAGCACAGATTCTGTTTACGGAAAATGAAGTAAAGGATGCCGTTACGGTTTTTCTTCCTTACTTTGAACAGAATGAAAATACCCGGCTTAGCAGGGCATTTCTGGCTTATTACAGTTACCGTTACCTGGTGTTTGACCAGGTGCTCCGGGATGAATTATTCCAGGCGATGGACCGGTTTCTCTCACGGGATCAGATGGATATTATTATGCTGGCGTGGATGAAGCGCAAAAGCAGACAGGAGAACCTGACGAAAGAGGAACAGGATCAGATCTCTCATTATCTTTCTTATTTTATAGACAAAGAAATGATTCTTCCGTTTTTTCAGGATTTTAAAAAGCGGATGCGGATTCCATATGAAATCTATCAGAAATGTTATGTAGAATATATTACGAATCCGGAACACCCGGTTACCATCGGTTATATGATTGATGGAAGTGAAGAAGAAGACGGTTTCCTGGAAGAAAAAATGAGAACGGTGTATCCGGGGATATTTGTCCGGGAGTTTACGTTATTCTATAATGAAACACTAAAGTATTATATAAAAGAAGAGATTGACGGGGAAGAAGTTCTGACAGAAAGCTGTTCCCTCACAAGAAGCCGGGAATTATCAGAAGAGGATAATGCATTTAACCTGATTAATCTGATGCTGGCGGCAAAAGAGATGGGGGACAATGCAACACTTCTGGAATTAATGGAAAATTATGTAATGACGGATTATCTGATTGAACATGGATTTGAACCGATTCTTTAACAAGAAAGGAGGATAGAGGATGAGCACCCCAAAAACACTTTACGTTGGAATGGATTTATGCCGGGATGCAATTCAATTAAGCTGCTGCCATGCCTTAGAAGACGAACCCCGCTCCATCTGCCAGAATAAAGAGAAGGAAGTCTTTTTAATTCCAGCGGTTCTGGCATACCGAAGAGATACAGGGGAGTGGTTTTTCGGGGAGGATGCCCTGCAAAAAAGTGAGGAAGGGAAAGCAGAGAAAATTGATCATATTTTTGATTATATATCCCAGGATGTCACCGTATGGATCCGGGATAAGGAAGTATCGGCATCAGAACTTTTATCCCAGGTATTAGTAAAATCCCTTTATCTTTTAAAAAGCTATTATCCCAATGACGCAATCTGTTCGCTTGTAGTGACCCTGACGGAATGTAATTTTACGTTGATCCGTCTGATCTACGAATGTCTGATTCAGATGGGGCTTGAGAGAAAACGGATTCATGTCACAAGCCATGATGACAGCTTTATGTATTATGCGTTAAGTCAGGAGGAAAAACTGTGGGCAAATGATGTGGGACTGTTTGAGATGACGTCGAAAGGCCTTTTCTACCATCAGCTTCACATCACAAAGCGTACGAATCCGATGGCAGCAGGTGTGGATTCCAAAGACTGTTCCCAGTTTTTTAACGAAACTCTTCTAAGCGAGTGGGGCGGTGCAAAAAAGATACAGCAGTTTCTGGAGTTATCCCGGCATCTTCTTCATAAACAGCTTCTTTCTACCATTTATCTTACGGGAAATATATTTGAGGAAGAATGGGCAAAAGGAATCTATGGGGAATTATGCAGCGGCAGACGGCTTTTTATCGGCCAGAACCTGTATACGAAGGGAGCCTGTTATCAGGCGATGGCAGCTGATGGCATAAAAAAAACACCGGATATGATCTTAATGACGGACAATATGGTCACTGCAGATATCTCCATCCGGGCATACAAGGATGGAGGAATGCAGGATATCCGGATGATATCGACCGGAATGCCCTGGTATGAAGCGGATCACAGTGTGGATCTGTTGTCGGATGACTGTACTTCCTTAGAGATTATGATCAGCGATATGCTGCGCAAGTCCAATGTGGATTATACACTGGAGCTTGGAAAAATCTACCAGCGTCCGCCTAAGACTACAAGGCTTCGAGTCCGAATCCATTTTGTGGATGAAAAAACATTTGTGATATCGTTAAAAGACGTGGGCTTCGGAGCCCGATATCCAAGTAATCACCGGATATGGGAGAAAACAATCCGTTTAACATGACAGGCAGGTGAGAAAACGTATGGGAAAAATGATATTATGTGTGGGAGGAGTGGCAGAAAAACCTTATCCGGTTCCGGGACTCGATGAGGGAGTCTGCTCGGTTGAAGAATTATGCTGGTATATCCATGAGCATATCTATACGCTGACACCGGAGCTGTTTGATGAGACACTTGCAGAGTGGCTTAAGACGGAGTGTCATCTGCCGGAAACTGCCTCACAGATTACGAAGCTTCTTTCCTCAGGGAGTGGGTTAAAAGAACTGGTGGCATGCCTGTTATCCTCCACGAATTATGATACAAAAGAGGAACAGGCGGAAGTGCTGGAGCTTCTGGATTCTTGTGATGGAAAAGCAATTGGCAGCAGAGAAAAACAGAAAGCAGATTATTTTCTTGTGCATGGCCAATATCATATGGCGGCACGGGCATATAAAAACATTATTTCCGGAGAAAAACTATTTACGATGCAGGAAACGGAATATGGAAATCTTCTTCATAATTACGGGATTGCCCTGCTTCATATTTCCTCTCTCTGGGAAGCATCTGTGCGGTTTCTGGAAGCCTACCGGCATAACAAACAGGAAACCAGCCTTAAATATTATCTGTGGACGCTTCAGTTATCCGGGCATACCGAAGAGTTTGAGAAGGCAGCCAAAACGTTTTCTCTGGAAGCCTCCAAGATTGATTCCTGGGAAGAGGAACTATCGTATCATAAACAGATGGGAAGAGAGGCAAAAGAACTGGATCGCATTAATGAGATGAAAAAGATGAAGCAGAATGGAATGACCCTGGAACTGGAGAAGGCGGTTGAAGAACAGCTTCGTATCTGGAAAGGTGATTTTCGCCGGAAAATGGCAACGATGGGGGATAATGGATGAATATTATAAAGAAAATTACTTCCTGGCTATCAGCTGGTGAGCAAGAGGAAGAGAAAACAACGGAAAGCTCCATAAAGATACAGCTTGTAGAAGATACAAAAAGAGAAACGCACATGCCGGATAAGAAATCCTTTGAAGAATGCTGTTATTTTATTAAAGAAGCCGGTGAGCAGATCAAAGAGTCAGACAAGTGTATTGCCGGATTAAAAGAGGAGTATGGGATTCTTACCGAACATCTGTCCGATATTCAGAAGATTCAGAATGCACCGAAGGAAGACCGGGATTATCTGGCGGATATGGCAAGAAGGATCGTAACACTCGAACAGGAACGTACCCGGTACCAGAACCGGCAGGTGCGTTTAAACCAGCAGCAGATCCAGACGTTATCCCGCTACGAAGAGGATCTTTCCAAGGATGTGAAACGGATGCGGGACAATGAAGAATACCAGCTTAGGTTAAAAAGTGATATGCGGTATCTGGAAGAAGAGAAAACAAGGCTTCATAAGCTGGAAGTGGAAATCAGGGACAAGCAGACATTTTTAAATAAACTGTCTGTACTGCTTCTTGGAATGGTGCTTTTTCTCTTACTGGTCATAGCCTTTGTTATGGTTACATATGAAAAAGATATCCGGATTCCTCTTTTGCTCACAGGAGCCCTTGCGCTGTTTGCATCGGTTATGATGGTATGGGAGGCACGGAAAAACCGGTATGATATGACTATGGTAAAACAAAAACAGAATAAGGCCATTGCCCTTTTGAATACTGCAAAGCTAAAATATGTGAATATCACAAATGCCATTGACTATGCAAATGCCAGATATGGCGTAACGGGAGCACAAGAGCTGGATTATCTGTGCGGGGAATACCGGAGGGCAAAGGAAGAGGAGCGAAGTTATACCCAGAACAGCCAGATCTTAACCGACAGTACGAACCGGTATGTAAAAGCCTTGCAGCGGCTTTCTCTGAAAAATCCGGATGACTGGATCTATCAGGCAGAAGCAATGTATAATGAACCGGAGATGGAAGCGATCCGGTGTGCTCTCGATGCGCAGCGCCAGGAGATTCTTGATCAGATTACCTATAACACGGATCTTCGGGAAAAATGCAGGCTGGAAGTGGAAAAAGTGATAAAGGATCGTCCGGAACTCAAAGAAGTCATGGATAATGTGCTTGACAAATAACCATTTCTCCGATACTATACTTATGTATGAGTAGAGTAAAAGACAAGGCGGTCTTTCGTCCTTTGGGGAGAAAGACCTTTTTTTGTGGTGGCGTCCTAATCATATCAATATGCCGCTGCAAATAAGACGAAAGGAAGAACAATCAGATGAAAGAACTGGAAAAGACTTATAATCCTCAGGAGATTGAGCCACGTCTTTATGACAAGTGGATAGAAAAAAAATATTTTCATGCAGAAGTGGATCGCAGTAAGAAACCTTTTACAATCGTGATGCCGCCTCCAAACATTACCGGACAGCTTCATATGGGGCATGCCCTTGATAATACGATGCAGGATATCCTGATCCGGTTTAAGCGGATGCAGGGCTATAATGCGCTGTGGCAGCCGGGTACGGATCATGCCAGCATTGCTACTGAAGTAAAGATTATTGAGAAGTTAAAAGAAGAAGGACTTGACAAACATGACCTGGGACGCGAGAAATTCTTAGAGCGGGCATGGGACTGGAAAAAAGAATATGGCGGACGAATTACGAGCCAGCTTCGCAAATTGGGATCTTCCTGTGACTGGGACAGAGAGCGTTTTACAATGGACGAGGGATGTTCGAAGGCCGTAAAAGAAGTCTTTGTTAAAATGTATGAGAATGGCTGGATCTACAAAGGCTCCCGTATCGTAAACTGGTGCCCGGTCTGTAAGACATCCATCTCAGATGCGGAAGTTGTATACGAAGAGCAGGCAGGACATTTCTGGCATATTAAATATCCGATCGTAGGAACGGATGAGTATCTGGAATTTGCTACCACCCGTCCGGAGACCATGCTTGGAGATACTGCAGTTGCAGTTCATCCGGATGATGAGCGCTACAAGCATCTGGTTGGGAAAAAGGTTCTGCTCCCAATTGTGAACCGGGAGATTCCGATCGTGGCAGACGCTTATGTTGACCGGGAATTTGGTACCGGTGTTGTAAAGATTACGCCTGCGCATGACCCAAATGACTTTGAAGTAGGAAAACGCCATAATCTTCCGGAAATTAATATCTTAAATGATGATGCAACGATTAATGAAAATGGTGGAAAGTTCCAGGGAATGGATCGTTATGAGGCAAGAAAAGCGATTGTAAAAGAACTGGATGAGTTAGGACTTCTTGTGGAAATCGAAGATTACAGCCATAATGTAGGTACCCATGACCGCTGCAAGACAACGGTAGAGCCATTAATTAAGAAACAGTGGTTTGTAAAGATGGACGAGCTCATCAAGCCGGCTGTAGAGGCAATTAAAAACAAAGAGATCCGCTTGATTCCGGAACGAATGGAGAAAACGTATTTCAACTGGACCAATAATATCAAAGACTGGTGTATTTCGAGACAGCTGTGGTGGGGACACCGGATTCCGGCTTATTACTGTGATGAATGCGGCGAAGTCGTTGTGGCGGAAGATATGCCGGAAAAATGTCCAAAATGCGGATGTACTCATCTGACACAGGATCCGGATACGCTGGATACCTGGTTTTCCTCTGCACTCTGGCCATTCTCGACGCTTGGCTGGCCGGATCAGACCGAAGAACTGGAGTATTTCTATCCAACAGACGTATTAGTTACCGGATATGATATTATTTTCTTCTGGGTAATCCGGATGATTTTCTCCGGCTATGAGCAGATGAAAGAGAAGCCGTTCCATACCGTATTGTTCCATGGACTCGTTCGGGATTCCCAGGGACGCAAAATGAGTAAATCCCTTGGAAATGGAATTGATCCATTAGAGGTCATTGACAAATACGGTGCAGATGCACTGCGTCTTACCCTGATTACCGGTAATGCACCTGGAAATGACATGCGTTTTTACTGGGAACGTGTGGAGGCAAGCCGTAATTTTGCGAATAAAGTGTGGAATGCTTCCCGGTTTATTATGATGAATATGGAGAAATTCCCAGTGCCGGACGAACTTGATCTGAACGAATTAACAGAGGCAGACCGCTGGATCTTATCGAAGATGAATACCCTGATTCAGGATGTTACGGATAATATGGAGAATTATGAACTTGGGATTGCCGTACAGAAAGTATATGATTTTATCTGGGAAGAGTTCTGCGACTGGTATATTGAGATGGTAAAACCGCGTCTTTGGAGTGAAGAAGACGAGACAAAGAAAGCAGCTATGTGGACTTTGAATACCGTATTGATTCAGTCCTTAAAACTGCTTCATCCATATATGCCATTTATTACAGAAGAAATCTTTACCAATCTTCAGGATAAGGAAGAGTCCATTATGATTTCCTCATGGCCGGTATATAAGGAACAATATCATTTTGATAAGGAAGAGCGTGCAGTAGAAACGATTAAAGCGGCTGTTAAAGGTATCCGGAACGTCCGCTCTGAGATGAATGTTCCTCCGAGCAAGAAGGCAACGGTCATTGTTGTATCAGAGAGCGAAGAGATTCGTGGAATCTTTGAGAATTCCCGCCTGTTCTTTGCTGCACTTGGTTATGCCAGTGAAGTAAAGGTACAGAAGGATACGAATGGAATTGCAGATGATGCCGTATCAACGGTAATCTATGGAGCAACGGTATATATTCCGTTTGCAGATCTGGTGGATATCGAGAAGGAAAAGGAACGTCTCTTGAAAGAGAAAGCCCGTCTGGAAGGAGAATTAAAGCGTTCCAACGGCATGCTTTCCAATGAACGGTTCATCAGCAAAGCACCGGCTGCAAAGATTGAAGAAGAAAAAGCAAAACTGGCAAAATATACTGATATGATGGCACAGGTTACCGAGCGTCTTGCAAAATTAGGATAGAGTGTGTCAGAATATGCGATGAAAAAAAGCCGCAGGGCAAAGAAGCTATTGACTTTCTTTGCCCTGTGACGTTATGATGATATAGGAATAAGGGCATGTCCCTGTTTCTATGCGGATAGATGAAGATGTGTTGTTACATGAAAAAACGGGTAACAATCTGTTTGGGAGGCTTTTTGATGATTAACTTTGAAGAAGAACTGGAGAAATTCCAGCCTAGCATGGAGATAGAAGAAGTAGAAGAGAATGTACAAAGCAGTGATCTGACGGATGTATCAGACATTTTAAAACAGGTTTTAAACAAATAGACGGAGGAAAGCTATGATTTGTCCTAATTGCGGCCGCTATCTGTCCTTTAAGAAGAAGGCCTGTGATGTCTGCGGCATGGAATTATCACTATATAAAAAGACTTTGAGTGCATCCAACCGTTTGTATAATGATGGACTGGATAAAGCAAAAGTCAGGGATCTGTCCGGTGCGGCTCTTTCCTTGAAAAGAAGCCTTGAGCTGGATAAGAAAAACACGAATGCAAGAAATCTGCTGGGACTGGTCTATTATGAGATGGGTGAGACCGTAGAAGCGCTGAGCCAGTGGATCATCAGTAAATATTTTCAGCCGGATAAAAATGATGCAGAAGAATATATGAATAAGCTGCAGCAGAATCCGAATAAGCTGGAGCTTTTAAACCAGAGCATGAAGAAATACAACACTTCTCTTGAACTGGCAAAAGAAGGAAGCGAAGATCTGGCAATTATCCAGCTGAAAAAGGTGGTAAGTCAGAATCCGAAGTTTGTGAAAGCCCAGCAGCTGCTGGCACTGCTTTATATGAATGAGGGTGATGATGCCAGAGCTTTAAAATGCTTAAGAAGAGCAGCGAAGGTGGATGTCAATAATACGACAACCCTTCGTTATCTTAAGGAACTGGGGGCACAGGCAGTGCCGGAGAGCCGGAAACATCCGGCAAAAAACAATGCAAATCCTGCCAGGAATCCGGATCATATCTTAAAAAAGCCGGATGAAAGTAAGATTGAGGTACGGCCAATCTCTTCCTATATTGAAGAGAAAGGAAATGTATGGGCCTTTGCCAATTTGTTTATTGGTATTCTGGTAGGAATCTGTTTTGTTTATTTTCTGATTGTGCCGACAATTAAGAAAAATATTGTATCCAAATACACGGGAACCGGTGTTTCGTATTCGGAAGAGATCTCCGATAAAGACACCCAGATCTCCAATCTGCAAACGGAGAATGAAAGCCTGAAAGATCAGGTGGAACAGCTTCAGTCGGATCTGGAGACCGCCAAGGAGAGCAGCTATAATGAAACAGAACTTGAGAATTTCTGTAAAGCGGTTACGGAGTACATGGATGGAAAGGTAAAAGAAGCAGCTCTCGATCTTGTTTCCATCGATGAAAATAAGCTGGATGGAGACAACACAAAGAAATTATACCAGACGATCAAGGATACCTGTTTTGAAAAGGCGTCCGAAGAGATCTATCAGGAAGGAAATACCCTGTATAATAAAGGTACGGATTATGATGGTGCCATCGCATTATTTGAGCAGGCATTAAAACTGAATCCGGAAAATGTAGATGCGGTGTATTTCCTTGGAAGATGTTATAACAAAAAAGAAGATTATGACAAAGCAAGAGAGTATTATAATCAGGTAATTAACGATTTTCCGGATGAAACAGGCCGTGTGGGTGAGGCAACGAGAAGACTTGCCGCACTTCCGGCACAGTAAAAGAACAAAAGAAGAGACTTTCATGAAGAGTAAGATCATGGAAGTCTCTTTTCTTATGTAACAAAATCAAAACAGGAGGGAAAATCAAATGAATGAATTTAAACAGTCCCAGATGGCACAGTATGAAGTACTTGGAACGAATCTGATTATCCGGTTTAAAATGGATCTGGATCATCATGTGGCAGAGCCAATCCGCAGACAGGCAGACTGGTTAATCCAGAAAGATCATGTGCGCAATATTGTGTTCGATTTTTCGGGGGCACAATTTTTAGACAGCTCTGGAATCGGGATGCTCATGGGACGGTATAAACAGATTATTTTTCAAGGGGGAAAAGCGGCTGTAACCGGAATACAGCCACCAGTGGACCGGATATTACGGATTTCCGGAATCTATAATATTATGGAAAAATATGACACGGCAGAAGACGCAATGAAGTCTTTTCAATAGAGAGACATGCCGGAGACAGAAAAAAACTGGAGGAAATAAAATGATGAACGAAGTAAAAATGGAATTTAGTGCAATCTCAGAAAACGAAGGATTTGCCCGTATGGCAGCCGCTGCCTTCGTGGCGCCTTTAAATCCTACTATGGAGGAGATGGCTGATATTAAGACAGCGGTATCGGAAGCCGTAACGAATGCGATTATTCATGGATACGAAGGAAAGAACGGAACGGTATTTATGACGATGCGCCGGATTGAGCAGGAAATCTATCTTGAGATCCGGGATGATGGATGTGGTATCGAGGATATCGACCGTGCGATGGAGCCTTTGTATACGACAAAAGGAGAAATGGAGCGTTCGGGCATGGGCTTTTCGTTTATGGAAGCGTTCATGGACCGGCTGGAAGTCCAGTCTGAAGTTGGAAAAGGAACCGTTGTAAGTATGTGGAAGGTTCTTGGCAGGGAGATGGGCTATGGAAACGATTGAGTTAATTGAGCGGGCACGGGCAGGGGATGAAGAAGCAAGAAAACAGGTGATTGAGGAGAATTTCGGGCTGGTCTGGAGCATTGTGAAACGGTATATGGGGCGGGGTTATGAGAAGGATGATCTATTCCAGATTGGCACGATGGGGCTTATGAAAGCCATTGACCGTTTTGACCGTTCGTATGAAGTCCGGTTTTCCACTTATGCAGTTCCGCTGATTCAAGGAGAAATCAAGCGGTTTCTCAGAGACGATGGCATGGTGAAGGTAAGCCGGACGCTAAAAGAAAACGGATGGAAAATCAGCCAGGCATCCCAGCGGTTATCCCAGGAACTTGGGAGGGATGCTTCCATTGATGAACTGGCAGCGGCAACCTCTCTGTCGGTAGAGGATATCGTTCTTGCCATGGAAGCAAATGTTGAGGTGGAATCGATCTATAAAACCGTGTATCAGAGTGACGGAAATGAGATCTATCTGGTGGATAAAATCGTAGGACAGTGCGGCAGCGGCATGGGAAGAGAACAGGCAGACCATCTGAGTCTGGATGCAGAAAAGGATGCCGTAGTAGACCATATGTTTTTGGAACAGCTGCTGAAAGAACTGCCCGAGATGGAGTACCAGCTGATTAAAATGCGGTATTTTGAGGAAAAAACGCAGATCCAGGTGGCAAGGGAGCTGGGAATCAGCCAGGTGCAGGTCAGCAGGCTGGAGAAGAAGATATTAAAGAGGATGCGGGAGGCAGCAAAGCAGTAATGCATTTTCTACGTGGATGTCTAAAGTCTGCAGTAACAGTTCAGCCGTGACGAGTGCACAGCCTTTGCAAGCCCGCAGAATCTCAGGTATTATGAAATACCCGCTTTCGCTCCATTGAAAGCGTAGCTGTACTAAGGTTTTGCAAATTACGCATAACCAAGTGCCGACGTGTTCAAAGGGATATTTCATAATACCTGAGATTCTGCGGGCTTGCAGAGGCTGTGCGTTCGCCACGGCTGAATTGTTACAGTTTGCGTATGCAAATCGGATGGAATGGTTGTAACAATGCGAGGGTTATGGCATAATAAAGAAAAAGCACGGTTGATTTGTAAGGAGGCGGTTTTTTGGAGGAAAAGACACCTGCTTTTATGATTGGAACATGGGCCTGGGGCAGTGGGATCGCTGGTTCCCGCATGGTTTTTGGACATTCTTATGAGGTGGAAGAATTGTGGAAGGCGTTTTTGGCGGCAACAAAGGCGGGATACCTTTTGTGGGATACTGCTGAGGTGTATGGCATGGGAAATGCGGAAAAGATTCTGGGAAACTTCAAAAAGCGCTGTAAAAATATTCAGATCTCGACAAAATGTATGCCAAAGAGAAGATATGTCTATGGAAATATGACAAAATCGTTAAAAAAGAGTCTGGCCCGGCTTGGAACAGACTATGCAGATATTTACTGGCTGCATGTTCCGGTTCAGATTGAGAAGAATCTTTCGGAGATGGCGGAACTTGCGAAGAAGGGGCTTATTAAGCAGATCGGCGTGTCAAATTTTAATCTTAAGCAGCTAAAGAAGGCAGAGAAGCAGCTGGAATCTCTTGGACTCCGGATATCCTGTGTCCAGAACCATTACAGCCTGATCAGCCACCGGAAGGAAGATGACGAGATGATTGCCTGGTGCCACAAGAAAGGAATCGTGTACTATTCCTATATGGTTCTGGAGCAGGGGGCACTTACCGGACGGTTTGACAGCAGGCATCCGTTTCCGGCATGGTCAAACCGCTGGCTGTCTTTTCCAAGGAGAAGACTTAAGAAGCTGGAGCCTCTTTTAGCTTATATGAAGAAACTTGCGCAAAAACAGGATGGAACGGTCAGTCAGGTCGCTATGCGCTGGGCGATGAATAAGGGAACCGTTCCAATTGTTGGCGTAACAAAGGCTTCCTATGTGGAAGATCTTAAGAAAGCAGAGACATTCCAGATCTCGGATGAACAAATGAAGAGACTGGAAGAGCTGGCAGCGCGCACAGGACTAATGATGAAAGGAATCTGGGAGTAAAGTGGAGAGAGAGAAAGTTACAATTCTTGGAGCAAGAGGAAGTGTACCGGTAAGCGGGGCAAAGTATGCAGAATATGGTGGTGCAACTGCCTGTGTATTGCTGGAAACCACATCGGAGATTTTGGTGTTTGACGCAGGAAGCGGAATTCTGAATCTGCCGGAGCACATATGGAAAGAGCATAAAAGGATTCATCTTTTTTTGTCACATTTTCATATCGACCATCTGATGGGAATTCCAATGAGCCCTATGATGTATGACGAGGATATAGAGATTCTATTTTATGCAGCAGATAAAGCTGCCATAGAAAAAGCACTAAATCAGATGATGAAAGAACCATTGTGGGCAATCGGAACCGATGCGTTTCTGGCAAAAACCCGTTATTGCAGTGTGTCAAAAGAGCCGTATCCGGTGGAGGGAAGCAGCATTACGGTGAAAACCATGCAGACCACTCATCCGGGTGGAAGTCTGGCATACCGCATCGAGTGGGAAGAAAAGAGTGTTGTTTATGCCACCGACTGCGAATTGGATGAAGAAGAAAGCCGGAGGATGGAACAGTTTGCGAAGGATGCCACGCTTTTTATCCTCGATGCCCAATATACAGGTGAGGAATATGAGAACTGCAGGGGATATGGACACACTGCTATGGAGCGTTCCGCTTCTGTAATTGCGGGAAGTGCTTCAAAAAAAGGGCTGTTGTTTCATCATGCTCCGACTCATACGGATGACCAGCTTTATGAGATCGAGAAACAGCTGCATCAGAGATGGAACCAGGTGACATTTGCAAAAGAAGGAGATATTATTACACTATGAAAAAAGATACGCTTCAGAAAATACTGGATATTGGCATAGCCTTGTCTAAGGAAAAAGATACCGAGCGCCTGTTAGAATATATTTTGAATGCGGTTATGGATATTACCCATTGTGATGGGGGAACCTTATATATCAAAGAAGAAGAGAAACTGGAATTTAAGATTATGATTACGAAGTCCAGAGGGATTCATCAGGGAGGCAGCGGAGATGCGATTACTATGCCGCCTGTACCGCTGGTGAAAGAAAATGTATGCGCCTGCGGGGTTTTGTACCGGCAGCTCATTAACATTCCAAATGTATATGAAAGTTCCGGATATGACTTTTCCGGGCCGAAAAAATATGATGCAATTACCGGTTATGCGACCAGATCCATGATGGTTGTTCCGATGGAGGATGAGAAAGGAACGATTATCGGCGTGATGCAGTTAATTAACGCAATGGATGAAGAAGGAAATGTGGTTGGGTTTCGCCGGGAATATGAACAGATTCTCTTATCGGTAGGTTCCCAGGCAGCAATCTGTCTGATGAATATGAATTATGCAAAGCAGATCCGGAATATGCTGGATTCCTTTGTAAGGGTGATGTCAACTGCCATTGATGCGAGATCTCCATACACGGCAAATCATACAAGAAATATGGTGGCATATGCATCGCAGTTTATAGACTGGCTGAATGAGCAGAACCTTGGATGGAACTTTGATGAAAAAGAAAAATATGTTTTTTTAATGAGCGCATGGCTGCATGATATTGGCAAACTGATTACTCCGCAGGAAGTGATGGACAAGCGGGATCGTCTGGCAGAGAATTATACGATCATTATGGATCGTCTGGAGAAAATCCGCCTTCTTACTAAGATCCAGAAGCTTCAGGGAAAGATAAGTGACGAAGAAGCAGCTTCCCGGTATGAGAAGATTGTGAAAGCCCGGCAACTGGTTCATGACGTAAATGAAATCGGTGTGATGACGGATGAACTGGTGGATCGTGTGAACGAACTGGCTGGTTTTCGCTATGAAGAGGAGGATGGCTCGGTTCATCCATGGATTACGAAAGAAGAAACCGAACAGCTTCTGATCCGCAAGGGAACCCTGACCGTTAAGGAACGGGAAATTATGCAGCAGCATGTGGAGATGACCCGTATTATGCTGGAACAGATGTCTTTTGGAGAGGAATATCAAAATGTTGTGACATTTGCTGCCCAGCATCATGAGCGTCTGAATGGAAGTGGTTATCCAAAAGGATTGAAAGCGGAGGAAATCAGCAGGGAAGTCCGTCTTCTTGTAATTATTGATGTCTTTGAGGCACTGACTGCCAGAGAACGACCGTATAAAACACCAATACCTGCTTCAAAAGCACTGGAGATTCTGTACCGGATGGCAGATGATGGCGAAATTGACCGGGACATCTTAGAATTATTCGAGAAAAGCCAGGCATGGGTACTCGATTATCCACAGGAAGGGGATAAGGGCGTATGTTAAAGAACCGGCGTTCCCTCCTTCGGGCTTTCCTGTGCAGCCTGGCAGGAGGTGTGTTTTTTGCGGCTTTATGTATGTCCGGGGCATTGTATGCCCAGGATTCGTATCTGGCGGATGCCCTGTACCAGCGGGCAAAACCCCAGGATGGTAATATTGTATTAATTAACATTGACCAGAAGAGCCTTGATGAGCTAGGACCTTTTGCTTCCTGGGGCAGGGCCTTGATGGGAGATGTGATTCATAAGCTCAATGAAGAGAAAGAGAATGCTCCTGCCGTGATTGCCCTGGATGTGCTGTATGTAGGAGAATCAGATGATCCGGAGGGGGATTCCTATCTTGCTGCACAGTGTGCCGCAGGGTGTCCGGTTGTGACAGCATGTGCAGGAACCTTTGGCACACAGCTTAGTGAAAACGAAGACGGATCCTTTTATATGGATGGGTATGCGCTGACCGCATATGACGAGCCTTATGAGGAACTAAAAAATGCTACCTGGCAGGGACATATTAATTCCATGTTTGATAAAGACGGTATTCTGCGTCATGGAATCTGGCAGATTGATCTGCCGGATGGAAGTAAGATTCCTTCTTTTTACCGGCAGATCTACGAATTATATTGTGAACAGAAGGGGCAGAAGGCAGATACTGTGCCGTATTATGACGGGAATTACTGTTATTACATACCATTTCAGGGAAAACCAGGAGCATACAGTGATGGGTATAGTGTCGTTGATCTGTTAAACGGTGACATAGATCCGGAGTCCTATGCAGGAAAAATTGTACTGATTGGTCCATATGCAGCAGGAATGCAGGACGATTTTGCAACGGCAATTGATCATGCGGGAAAAATGTATGGAATTGAGTACCAGGCCAATATGATTGATGCCCTGATTCATGGTGAAACAAAAAGAGAGGCTCCCCGGTACTGGCAGGCACTGGCCGTATTATTGCTGACGACGGTCTGGGGGCTGTTCTTTTATAACCGGAGTCTTCTGCCATCCACAGCTGGATGGCTGGCAGTACTGGCAGGATATACGGGAATCTGTCTTGTGGCATACGATAAGGGATGGATCTTATCCCCGCTTTATCTGGCACTCTCGGTTACGGTGCTGTTTGTCTGCAGCATGGCGGCAAACTATATGCGCGCGGCATTGGAAAAAAGAAGAGTTACGGCTACGTTTCAGCGTTATGTTGCGCCGGAAATTGTATCCGAACTATTAAAGGAAGGTTCGGATGCCCAGATGCTTGGTGGGAAACTCTGTAATATTGCAGTCCTGTTTGTGGATATTCGTGGATTCACTTCGATGGCAGAGGCAATGCAGCCGGAGGAAGTGGTGCAGATTCTCAACCGTTATCTGACTTTGACAAGCGAATGTATCTTTGAGAACGGGGGAACCCTGGATAAATTTATCGGAGACTGTGCCATGGCATTCTGGGGAGCACCACTGCCACAGGAGGACAGTATCTATAAAGCGGTGAAAACGGCATTTGACGTACTGGAGCGTTCCAAAGCACTCAAGAGTACTTTACAGGAGAAGTTTGGTGCAGCGGTAGATTTTGGGATTGGCATTCATTATGGTCCGGCAGTCGTAGGAAACATTGGTGCGAAAAACCGCATGGATTATACGGCAATTGGGGATACGGTTAACACAGCGGCAAGGCTGGAGGCGGCGGCTCCTGGCGGTAACATCTATGTCAGCCATGCGGTGGTGGAAGCACTTGAGGGACGTGTGCGTTTTGACTCCCTTGGAGACAGTATCCAGTTGAAGGGAAAAGCTGCGGGATTCGAGATTTTTATTGCACAAGAACTTTTGGAAAAGAAGGACTGTGAAGGAGGAGAAGAATGAAGGAACAACCAACGACCCTGCGTTTTTCCAGAACAAGCCGTTTAATCGGAGCAGAGGCACTGGAACGGTTAAGTGAAAAAAGAGTGGCAGTGTTTGGTGTGGGGGGTGTAGGAGGCTATGTTGCCGAGGCACTGGCTCGCACGGGGATTGGGGCACTGGATCTGATTGACTGTGATACGGTGAGCGAATCTAATATCAACCGACAGATTATTGCACTTAGCAGTACTATTGGTAAAAATAAAGTGGATGTTATGAAAGAACGGATTTTGGACATTAACCCGGCCTGCCAGGTGCGGTCCCATCTGTGTTTTTATCTGCCGGAAACAAAAGACCGGTTTGATTTTCGGGAATACGATTATGTGGTAGATGCGGTAGATACCGTGACCGCCAAGATTGCCCTGGTAATGGAGGCAGACAGGTGCAATACCCCGGTTATCAGCAGTATGGGAGCAGGAAATAAGCTCGACCCCACCCGGTTTGAAGTGGCAGATATCTATGAGACTTCCGTATGTCCGCTGGCAAAAGTGATGAGAAGAGAGTTAAAGAAGCGGGGGATAGCCGGGTTAAAAGTGGTGTATTCCAAGGAACCTGCACGAAGTCCCATGGAAGAAGTGGTGCCAAAAGAAGATTCTTCAGTGAAAAAGAAAGTGGCACCAGGCAGTGTAGCGTTTGTACCATCGGTAGCCGGATTGATTCTGGCGGCGGAAGTGGTGAAAGATTTAATGTAGTTACCGTTCCTGTAAGTGGAAACGGTAATTTGGTGTAAAGTATGCTTGACAAAATATGTAAAGCGTACTATACTTGAAAAAGTAAAGTAAACTATACTTTCTCATAAAGAGGGTGTGATGATTTCGTTGCAGACAAGAATACAGGAGTTACGAAAGGAACGGAAAGTAACCCAGAGTGAACTGGCGGAGGCAGTGGAGGTAACCAGGCAGACGATTATTTCCCTGGAAAATGGCAGGTACAAGGCTTCCCTTGTCCTGGCTCATAAGATTGCCCAGTACTTTCAGATGTCAATCGAGGATATTTTTCTATTTAACGAGGAGGATGAGAATTTATGATTTGTATGTTACAGGGAGAAGTGGCAGAAAGTCTGGAAGATTACCGGCAACAGCTGAAAAAAAGAAGCCGGATATTTGGCATCTTATTCCTGCTGGGGGTATTGACAACGATTTTCGCACTGGTGCTCAATCTCACAGACTGGTTCGAAGTGAATGACTATCTGACCGGGTTCTACACCGGTTTTGGCCCGGCTATAATGGCAGTATCGGTTATAAGATACCGTACTTTTCAAAAACTTTTGAAGAATGAACAGAAATTAAAGACGGAGCATGTAAAAGCAAAGGATGAGCGGGAGCAGGCAATCAATATGAAGGCTTCCCGTGCAGCAGGAAGATGGCTTCTGGTTCTTGTGTACCTGGTTGGCGTGCTGGGAGGAATGATCGTTCCATCGTATGCCTTCCTGATGGCGGCTATGGTAGGAAGTTATGTGATTATCTTTTGGGCGGCAAGAGTTTATTATAACAAGCAGATGTAAGAAGGGAGCAGATGATTTATGGAGGCAATACTAAAGGCGGAACATCTAACAAAGACGTTCCGGTTGTCTAAGAAACAGCAGAAACTGGAAAAAAATAAGGAAAAAACAAAAGTTGCAGTCAATGACTTGTCCTTTGAGGCGTATAAGGGGGAAATCTTCGGACTTCTAGGACCCAATGGTGCCGGAAAAACAACGACACTCCGGATGCTTGCCACCCTTATTCATCCCGATTCCGGTGATGTCTTAATAGACGGTCTTAGTGTTGTAAAGAATCCGGGAGAGGTTCGCGGGAAGATCGGATTCCTCACCAGTGAGTTAAAGCTGGAGCAGCAGTTTACACCAAACTATTTATTCGACTTCTTTTCTGACCTGTATGGTGTACAACAGCAGGAGCGGAATAAGTGGAAGGAAAAAATGTTTGAACGGTTTGGCATTGGGAAATATGCTGAGGTAAAAGTATCAAATCTTTCCACCGGTATGAAGCAGAAGCTGTCCCTTGTGATATCCCTGGTGCATAATCCGGATATCATAATATTCGATGAGCCAACGAATGGACTTGATGTCATTACGGCAAAGGTGGTTACGGATTTTCTTCTGGAATTAAAGGAGGAAGGGAAAACCATCATTGTATCTACCCATATCTTTTCTTTGATTGAAAAAATATGTGACCGGGTGGGCATTATCATCAATGGACAGATGGTAGTCTGTGATACATTGCAGGAACTGACAAAAGAGAAGAATCTTGAGGAACGTTTTTTTGATATCTATATGGAAGTGGCAGGTGATCCGGATGAAAAATAATATTCTAACCATTATGAAAAAAGAATTCCACCGTTTTTTCTCGGATAAGCGGATGGTTTTTACCACGATTCTGATGCCTGGTCTGATGATTTTTATTCTTTACACCTTTATGGGGGAGGCCATGCAGAGCCAGTTTGTAACAAAGGACGATTACCAGTATGAGATCTATGCCGACAACCTGCCGGATTCCATGAAACCAGGCTTGGAGCAGATGAAATGGAACGTGAAAGACAAGAAAAACCGTTCCGGGGAAGAGATTAAAACAGAAATAGCGGAAAAGAAAGCCGATCTTTATATGGTATTTCCGGAGAATTTTGACGAGGAAGTAGCGGCCTATGATTCTTCCACAGGAAGTATGGCGCCAAATATTGAACTCTACTATAATTCCACGAAAACAGAGTCTTCCGAGATTTATTACCAGGTTGTATCCATGCTGGATACATATGAAGGAACTCTTGCCAATAAGTTTGACATTAATGAGGGAATTAGCAAGGCAGATCTTGCCAGCGAAGAAGAGGAAAGTGCACAGTTTTTTGCAATGATGCTGCCAATGCTTATGCTTATTTTCATGTTCAGCGGCTGTACGGCCATTGCACCAGAGTCTATAGCAGGAGAAAAAGAGAGAGGTACGATTGCCACCCTGCTGGTAACACCGGTAAAACGGAGCCATCTGGCGGTTGGAAAAATAGTAAGCCTCAGTGTTATAGGGCTGTTAAGTGGTCTGTCCAGTTTTGTTGGTACGATGATATCCATTCCAAAGATGATGGGTGGAAGTGGTGCCAGCATGGATGCAACGATCTATGGAGTCACGGATTATGTGCTGCTTCTTTTGGTAATACTATCTACCGTCCTCATTATTATTGCAGCAATCTCGGTGATCTCTGGTTTTGCCAAAAGTGTGAAAGAGGCATCCACAGCCGTAACCCCGTTAATGATTATCTGTATGGTGGTAGGAGTTACCGGCATGTTTGGGGATGGGGCACCATCATCGGTTTCATATTACCTGATCCCACTGTATAATAGTGTCCAGGCAATGAATGGGATCTTTTCTTTGCACTATGACCTGGTTCATGTAGTCGTCACAGTTGCAGCGAATCTTTTTTATACCCTGCTGCTTTCCTTTGTACTGGCAAAACTTTTTGACAGTGAAAAGATGATGTATCTCTAGGAGGAAGCTCGATGGAACTGACTACTTTATGTTATATTGAAAAAAATGGCTGTTATCTGATGCTGCACCGGGTAAAAAAGGAGAACGATATCAGCCATGACAAATGGATTGGTGTAGGTGGACATTTTGAAACGAATGAAAGCCCGGAAGAATGCCTATTAAGGGAAGTGAAAGAGGAAACCGGTCTGACACTGACTTCCTGGAAGTTCAGGGGTCTGGTTACGTTTCTCTATGATAATAACGAACCGGAATATATGTGCCTGTTTACCGCCGATGCGTTTGAAGGGGAATTGACCTGCTGTGATGAGGGAGATCTGGAATGGATTCCAAAAGAGAACGTATCTGGTCTGCCTATCTGGGAGGGAGATAAAGTATTCTTCCGGCTTTTGGAGGAGGATGCCCCGTTTTTCTCTCTGAAATTGCGCTACCAGGGTGAACATCTGGTGGAATGTGTGCTGAATGGACAAAAGAAAGGATGTCTGGTATGAAGAATAAATCAAAATTAAAGAAGATCAAGGAACAGAATCAAAAGTCTGCCAGTTATCCGGATGAGTGGTTTTATCTGAATGAAGCCTCGGTGACACCAAGAGAGATTGCCAGAGTGTTTGCCGGGGAAGACGGCATGACAGCCCAGCTGTGGGAGGAAGCCGGAGTTGTGGAGATTGAACTGGTGGAGGCAAAATCTGTGGATCTGGAGCAGGCATCGATACCGGCTGGGGATCCGGAACTGGATTGTTATTTTCAGGAACATAACATAAAAACGGTCTTTTATGTAACGATCGCACCACAGGATTACAGGAAAGCAGTACAGGCAATGAGATGTATTACCAAAAAGCTTGGGGGATATTTCTGCGGGGACACAGCGGATTTTACCCCGGTAGTGGAATAAAAAGGAAAGCATCTTGTGTGCAATAGTTATGTTATAATTTTTACCGGACCTGACAAACGCTCTCTGACAACATAGAGTGTTTTGTCAGGTTTTGTGCCGATACACCATTTTACAAGAGTAAGGGAGCCGTTTTCAAGTTCTATGCAGGTAATGCATCTTGGATGGACACAGCTTCCGGTATTGAAATAATGCCGGTTTTCTTCGGAAAGAACCGGACGGTGGGTGTGTCCGGTAATGAGAATCCGGTTTTGCTGTCTGGCCCACCGGTCAGATTTCCGCTGGCATTTTGTTTTGACATGATAGTTCTTAGCGGCACTGGTGGGGTCGGATATGCCGAATAGCTCCAGCGGATGCCAGAAATATCTTACCAGAAATCTGGCAGCCGGCCACAGGGTGGAATTCAAAAGACTTGCCTGGTGCCCGTGGGTGAGGTAGAGCCGGATGTTGGGATTCTGCACCGAATAGAGAATGATGCCTTCATGAAAGGAAAGATCCGGGAACAGAGTCTGCATGTTTTGTGTGTCACTACAGAAGTAGGAGGCACATTTTTTTTGTGCAAAATGGGGCTTGCTCTTTACAATATCATGGTTTCCATAGATCATATACAGTCTGTTTTGCTGATAAAACAAAGACAGAAGCCAGAAAATATTACTGTGTACCTCGATAATGTCTTCCATATTCCGGTTTTCCCACAGTTCATCCCCATCTCCCAGCTCAATATAGGTATATCCTTCCTGATAGTAGTGCTTTAATGCGGCAAAATACAGATGCTGGTTTTTGAGAAAATTATCCAAAGTCGTTCCATTTCCCCGATGACAGTCGCTTATGAGAACATATTTGGAAGCATTGGTAACAGGCAGTTCCAGTGCGTGTTGAAAGGCTCGGTCAAAACGTGATTTTACACTCATATTCCTTCTCACTCCAGTCGGTTACAGAAATTGCGATGGTATCATCTTTTGTGTTTTTATTGTAATTTATGCAGAAGAAATAAAACGGTGATGAAAATTAGTAACAGTTCAGCCGTGACGAGCACACAGCCGCCGGAAGCTCGCAGAATATCAGGTGCCATGAAATACCCGCTTTCGCTCCATTGAACACGTAGCGGTACTAAGGTTTTGCAAAAAATGCAAAACCAAGTGCCGACGTGTTCAAAGGGATATTTCAGGGCACCTGATATTCTGCGTGCTTTCGGAGGCTGTGCGTTCGTCACGGCTGAACTGTTACGAAATTTACCCGTTTTTCATTGTAAGATATGGAAAACCAACGGTTTCTGTGTTATGATATAGGTAATGGATTCAGGAAGATTTTGTGTATCACAAAGGATAAAACGTTTCTTTGGAAAGGAGAATACGATCTTATGCACAGAAGGAAGAGAGCGGGCTTTCGGATGCTTGGTATGCTGCTGGCGTTTTTATTGGTGCTCGGTGACTGCAGCCCGGCATTTGCGGCAACTCCCCGGGCAACGACCATGAAGCTTGAGAAGACAGAGGGAACGGTGAGTATCAGGACACAGAATGGTACAACACGCACGATTTCAAATGGAATGCGGCTTTACAGCGGCAACACCATTGAGACGGCAAAAGCTGGTTATGCCTATATCAGTCTGGACAGCAGCAAGGCGGTAAAGCTGGATGAAAACTCAAAAGCAGCACTTCGCCAGGACGGAAAAAAGCTGGAATTACTTGTGAAACAAGGACAGTTGTTTTTTAATGTCAGCAAGAAGCTTGGCAAGGATGAGAGCATGGATGTCCGGACTTCGACTATGGTTACCGGAATCAGGGGAACCTGTGGAATCGTAGAGATTGTGTCAAAGGATGTTTCAAAACTGTATCTGTTAGAAGGTGAAGTTTCTTTTGGCGGGGAACAGACAACGATCGTCCATGGCGGACAGATTGCAACGGTTGAGACGGTGACACAGGAGGATAAGGATATAACGGTTACGGATATGAAGGAGACGGATATTCCTATCTTCGCTGTTGAGGAGGTAGTAAGCGATCCGGTTCTTGTGGATCGCATTGAGAAAACAACAGATCTGAGTGTGGAAAAGATGGAGGAATATCTGGAGCAGAGTAAAGATCCGGAGGATAAGCCGGATACTCCTGCGCAACCGTCAACTCCGGGAACGCCATCCACTCCGGGAACGCCATCTACCCCGGGAACGCCATCGACTCCGAATACCCCATCGGCTCCGGAGCAGACTTTAACGGGAAGTGATCTTACCTTATCCGATCTTCTGGATTCGTGGAACGTATATTCGGAAGTGACGATTGGTGCCGGAGGCTGTCTGACCGTGAAGGGCAATGAAGCACTTACGGTGTTACCGGGGAAGAAGCTGATCATTGACAAGGGTGCGGCTCTGAAGGTGAAGCAGGGAGGAACGGTTACTGCGCAAGCGGGAGGCAGCCTTTTGAATGATGGCACGGTGTCGGCAGAAGATCTTACAGCAGAAAGTGGTGCGAACATTGTCAATAACGGATTGATAGAACTGAGTGGTACATATTCTGGTGATAAAGATGCGGTTTCCTATGGTACGGACAGCCTGTTCGTCTCAGGCAAGCCATCAGTTTCATTAACCTATTTAGCCGCTGTCAAACAGCAGTATTATTATGGGGACAGCCTGAATGGAAAACTGGCAGAAAAACTGAATACTTTGTCTGCGGGAGGTCCGATTTCCGTAACTTTCCAGAAAAATGCAAACGTGAATTCCGATATTACCCTGCGGCAGATGCAGCTTAATATGGGGACGAATGCATTGCTCGTACAGTCTGGTAAGCTGACACTTGCATCAGATGTAGGGATCTGTGGTTCAGGACAGAAGCTAATTTCCCTAAGTGGTGGAATGCTGGTGTTAGGAGAGCCTGGAAAAGCAAGCGGAAACAGTCCAATGCTTGAGAATACCGCTTCGAATGGGATGGTGGTTGCGGTGGATACCCGGCAGGCGGATGCAGTGGTCTGGCATGATTCCGGTCTTTCCATGCGTGCGCCAGGTGGGATTGCGAATACAATCACTGGACTTAACACAGATGCGTCAGACCAGACAATCGTAATTCTGCCGTCCTTCGTGAAGGTGGATGGTGCTGTGGAATGGAATGAAAATAAACAAACACTGGCACATATGTCACCGGAGCTGACATACAAAGTGTCTGTGGCAAAATTGCAAGCGGCATTGAATGCGTATGATAAGGTAACGGTCGGCGATAATGTGAGCATGAAGGTTGCTGCAAATGAAGCAATTACCGTTCCGAAAGGAACGAAGCTTTTGATCAAATCGAAGGTGTCAGGATCGGAAACGACAGGGTATTCTGGCGGATTTGACATGGTAACGGGTGCAGCTTTGACACTGGAACCGGGGGCATCTCTTGAAGTAGACGGGATGATTTCCGGCAACGGAACGATTACGGTGGGAAGCACCGGAGGAGTGACACAGGCAAGCCTGATCGTTCCGAAAGGTGGTCTTCTGATTGCAGAACAGATAAATCTTTGCAAGGTCAGCTACATCGAGAATTGTGGAACGATTGATATTGGTGAGATGAAAAGCACGGGGGATGCCGTTATTAAGAACCTTGCTTTGATAAAGATTAACCGTGCCTATACATATGCCCAATCTTCAGTAGGTAGTGATAAGTATATAGGCTCAGCGGACGGTGCACTCATTAGCAATCAGGAATCCACGGTGATGCCGGTAGAACAGAAACTTATGTATGCGGGCAGTCAGGGTGGTAGTTCTTCTCAGTATTATTATGCAGAAGGCCTGAATAAAACAGTTGCAACATATGTGAATAAAAAATGTAATGATAATGATACGACGTGGTTTCAGGCTGCAAAGAACGTAGTGGTTCCATCCGGACAGAACATCGAGCTCAATAACTTCCAGATCTATATGGCTGGTAATAAACTTCAAGTGGACGGCACACTCACTCTTTCCGGTACAGCGAATATCTATGGCTGTGGGAATGAAGTGGTTCACATGTCTGGTGGTACCTTGAATCTTATGGGTACTGGTGGCAGTATCAAAGCCGGAGTGAATCAAAATGGCACGGATGATGGACAGAACGGGTTAAGATATGCGGTGCGCGTGTCGGGTTCAGCATCAACGATTAATTGGCAGAATACAAGTATGACGATATATTCGAAGAGTGGTATTGGGTATTCCATAGAGAATTTGAAGTACGATTCTTCAACAAAGGCTGTAAATTATGATAAGAGCAAATTAAACCTGACTCTGCCAGATCATTATAAGCTTGTCTGGGATACGAAAGGAACCCTTTCCATGGTGAAATAGTAGCCCGCTGGCACCACTTATTTTGAATGAAAACTTCTTTTCAAACAAAGGAGGAAATGTAACGTGAAGAAAAAAGGATTCATCCTATTGATGGCACTTCTTCTGGCTGGTAATGGCATTAAAGAACCGGCTGCAGGGGCAGTATGTCAGAAGGTGGATACAGCGGTTTCATCAGAAACGCGGGCGCTTACCACACCGTCCGGTATCAGTAAGGACAGTAGTGGCAGAATGTATCTGGCAGACCGGTTCTATCATGTGCTTCGGATCCGGGATAAAAACGGAACGTATTCGGTGCTTGCCGGGCAGGAAGGAAAAAGCGGCTATCAGGATGGCAGTGCCACAAAAGCACTTTTTCATGAGCCATGGGATGTAGTATCGTATAAAAAAGGATGGGCTGTATCCGATACCGAAAATCATGTGATCCGCTATTTTAATGGCAAAACCGTTAAGACCATCGCTGGTACCGGAACAAAGGGCTATAAAAATGCCACAGGAGTAAAGGCAAAGTTTAACCGACCTACCGGTATGGCTGTTGGGAAGGATGGCGAGGTGTATGTTTCGGATACCGGAAATCATGTAATCCGCCGGATTGACCAAAACGGAAAAGTGACGGTATATGCTGGAAATAAATCAGGGTGTGCGGAAGGTACCCTTAAAAAAGCCCGGTTTTATGAGCCTACCGGCTTGTATTATTATAAAGGAGCTCTGTATGTGGCAGATTCTGGCAATCACCGGATCTGTAAGATTGCAGATGGAAAAGTGACAACCGTTGCAGGAAGCAAGAAAGGGCTGGAGGGCAATGCGGTAGGAAGTGCTAAGAAAGCCCGTTTTTCCAATCCCCAGGACATAATCCTGTATAAAAATGACGTGTATATTTCGGATACCGGGAATGGCTCCGTCAAGAAACTAAGCAAGGGAAAAGTGACAACCGTAGTGGAAGCTTTTTCTCTCGGAGAAAATCTTGCTCCTGCAGAGCCCTGCGGGATTATGATCAAAAATGGTTACCTGTTTGTGGGGGATCTGTTTGCGGAGGAGCTTTTAAAAATTAAGTTGTAAATCATTTAACAGACAAAGGATAAAGGAGGAGCTTATGAACGAAAAAATGATTTCTGATGTACAGAGAAGTAATGCGGCATGTAGATTCTGCTATACACTTTTAAGTGTTGTGCTAGTAGCCTGCTATGTGCTTGAAGTCGTGAACGGATCCAGAACAATTGGGTATTTTGCGGTGTTTGCATTGATTGGACTTGTGCCAATGGTGATTGCGAATGTGGCTTATTACCGTAATAAAGAGAGTAATCTGATGAGGTATATAGCAGCAGCCGGATTTGGTATTTTTTACCTGTTTATCGTATTTACGACCGTTTCCCCTGTAGCCTATGTCTATGGTTTTATGATGGCAATCGTATTTCTTGTGTATAATGAAGTGAGATTTACAGCGCTGTATGCAGTTTTTCTCTTTGTGGCAAATGTGGCTCATGTAGTATATCAGGGCGTTTCCGGACAGATTAGTGTAAAGGATTCTGCAAATATTGAGATTCAGATTGGATCGACAATTGTCTTTCTTGTATTTCTTGTTATCAGCATTCGGACTATGGATCAGAACAATAAGCGCAAGATGAAAGAAATCCAGTCAGAAAAGGAGCGCACGAAGGAGCTGATGGATCAGCTGCTGGATACAGCAGAAAAGCTCACTTCCAGTATCGGGATTGTCGCTGAGAAGATGGACGTATTAGAAAAGTCTTCAGCCAGCACAATGAATTCTATGGAACAGGTGACACAGGGAACGAATGACACCGCAGAGTCTGTGCAGAAGCAGTTGGAAAAAACGGAAGAGATCCAGAAAACGATTGAAAAGGTAAACCATGCATCTTCCACGATTCAAAGCCGTGTGGAAGCAACGAAGAAAGAACTTGGGCAAGCCCAGAATAACATAGACCGCTTAATCCGGCACGTTTCCGTCTCAAATGAAGAAAATGTGCGGGTATCGGATGAGCTGGCAGAGTTGACCGGATATACAAATCAGATGCAGTCCATTATCCAGATGATTAATGAGATTACGACACAGACCAGTCTGCTTGCATTAAATGCCAGTATTGAGGCAGCAAGAGCCGGGGAAGCCGGAAGAGGCTTTGCGGTTGTGGCTTCTGAGATCTCTGCTCTTGCAACCCAGACACAGGGAGCAACAGAGCATATTACGGTATTAATTGGCAATATTTCAGAGGAACTATCCAAAGTGGTATCCTCTATTGAAGACATGATATCCAACAGCAATGCCCAGAATGAAGTGGCAAACCAGACGGCAGGAAGCTTCCAGGAGATTGCTGTTTCGGCGCAGGCTGTTTATCAGGAATCGATGGCGTTAAAAAAACTGGTGGAGACACTTACCACGGCAAATCAGGGAATCGTATATGGAATAGAGACGATATCTGCAGCAACCGAGGAGGTTACTGCTCATTCTAATGAAACGTTAGAGAACAGTGCATCCAATAGCCAAATCGCCTCTGAAGTTAGTGAAATTGTAGAAGAATTAAATGCATTGGCAGGGAAATTAATGCAGAAGTAAATGCCAACCGGATTCGATGGAATCCTTTGAGATTTTGTACAAAAAAGCATGCGGAAGGACAGTGGCACGACGAGATGCCATTTGTCCTTCCGTCTTTTATGCAGTAACAGTTCAGCCATAACAAGCGCACAGCCGCCGGAAGCACGCAGAATATCAGGTACCATGAAATACCCGCTTTCGCTCCGTTGAACACGTAGCGGTACTAAGGTTTTGCAAAAAAATTTTATTATTTTTGTTGACAAAAGGAATAAAATGGAGTATAGTTGCCTTATCAGATAAAACATACTATTCAACTAGGAAAACTAACATATAAAAG
>JAQXIP010000006.1 GCA_029007845.1 Clostridiales bacterium | reverse complement strand
CTCATATTGTTGGCGGAATGCAGCTTTAGCATTGCTACGTGTTCAATGGAGCGAAAGCGGGTATTTCATGGTACCTGATATTCTGCATGCTTCCGGCGGTTGTGCGCTTGTCACGGCTGAACTGTTACGAGTATTTAATATGCCGCTGCACCCGCCTATTGACAAGAGTAAATTATCGTGTATAATACTTAAAAAAGAGTTAGCACTCACGTTTGGCGAGTGCTAATAATATCTCTTTGCTTCTGTTACGTTTTATGTGATCTGTGCCGTCAGTCCATGGCGGTGGAATGGAGGGATACCATGGAAAATGAAAATAAAAAATCGGATATTCTAGAATTGTCCAATGAATTAACGGTTCGCAGATATCTGTTCAATAAGGATCATGTGAACCGGATTCTAAGTATTCCGGATTATATTGCCCTGCATATTATTAAGGAAACCGAGCATCTGGAAACAATATATGCAGGAAGAACTTATCTGAAAGACCTGGCGGAAAAAATGCAGCTCTCAATACGCCAGACATCCAGAATGGTGGGGAATCTAAAGGATCGCGGGCTTGTGAAATGGTCCCATGATGGAGATGGGCGAGAGGGTACTTATGTAACCATTACAGAGTCTGGTGAAGAGATATTAAAGAAGCAGGAAAATATACTGAAGGATTATTATGGAAAAGTAATACAGCAGTATGGAGAAGATAACCTGATTCAGCTGCTTCATATGATGAAACAACTGGAAACCGTTATGCACAGTCAATTAGAGGGAATGGAGGTCTCAGAGGAAGATGATAGAGAAATTGAATGAATATGCAGAGAAACAGCAGGAAATCTGCCAGAAAAATGATTATATTGCTCCACGTCTGTATGATGAATATGGCGTGAATCTGGGACTTCGGGATGAAAAGGGAAATGGTGTGCTGACCGGCCTTACCAATATTTCCAAGATTACATCAACAAAGATTGAAAATGGGCAGAAAGTGCCTGCTGATGGAAAATTATGGTATCGTGGATACCAGGTAGAGCAGTTGATTGATTCTTTGGGCGAGAAGGAATTTGGGTTTGAAAAGGTTGCATATCTGTTGTTGATGGGGGAACTTCCAACGAAGGAAGAGGAGCAGGAGTTTGCAAAGCTTATCGGAGAATGCAGAACCCTTCCAACTAATTTCACTAGGGATGTCATTATGAAGGCACCTTCCGAGGATATTATGAACTCAATGACAAGAAGTATTCTGACGCTTGCTTCTTATGATAAAAATGCGAAAGATACCAGTATTGCTAATGCGTTAAGACAATGCATCCAGTTGATCAGTGAATTTCCACTTTTGGCAGTATACGGATATAATGCCTATAATCATTATGAAAAAGGGGCAAGTATGTTTATCCATCATCCGGATCCAGCTCTGTCAACGGCTGAAAATCTGCTGATGCTGCTTCGTCCGGATCAGCAGTATACGCAGGTAGAGGCAAAGGTGTTAGATACAGCTTTGATCTTACATATGGAACATGGGGGTGGTAACAATTCTACTTTTACAACAAGAGTTGTGACTTCTTCCGGCTCAGATACCTATTCAACGATTGCCGCGGCTATGTCATCGTTAAAAGGACCGAAACACGGCGGAGCAAATATAAAAGTGATGGAAATGATGGAAGATATCCGCAGCCATGTGCGTGATTACAAAGATAAGGATGAGATCCGTGCGTATCTATCCAAGATTCTGAATAAAGAAGCCTTTGATAAAAAAGGGCTGATTTATGGAATGGGGCATGCCATTTATTCTTTGTCAGACCCTAGAGAGAGGGTATTTAAACAATATGTGGAAAAACTGGCAAAAGAAAAGAAACGGGATGACGATATGCAGTTATACCAGAATATTGAAGAGATTGCCCCTGAATTAATTGCCGAAAAAAGGAAAATATATAAAGGAGTCAGTCCCAATATTGATTTTTATAGTGGATTTGTGTATGAGATGCTTGGGATTCCAACAGAATTATATACGGCAATGTTTGCTGTGGCAAGAATTGTGGGATGGAGTGCCCATCGGATTGAAGAATTAATCTGTACGAATAAAATTATTCGACCTGCCTACATGAGCGTTATGGAGGAGATTCATTAGGAAAATTGGAGGGATGAGACATGTTAGCAGAAACTCTTTTGAAAGAAGCAGAAGAATTACACGATACAATTGTTTCAGACAGACGGTATTTACACCGTCATCCGGGAACAGGATTTGATATATCGGATGCGGTATCTTATGTGAAACAGGAACTGGTTAAAATGGGATATGAACCCCAGGACTGTGGCAAGGCAGGAGTAGTTGCCCTGGCCGGAGGGAAAAAAGAAGGAAAGGTATTTCTCCTGCGGGCGGATATGGATGCGCTGCCGATCAAGGAGGAAGCCGAGGTGGAGTTTGCAGCAGAAAACGGAAAGATGCACGCCTGCGGGCATGACATGCACACAGCCATGCTGCTTGGGGCTGCCCGGTTATTAAAGAAGCACGAGGATGAGATAAATGGTACAGTGAAGCTGATGTTTCAGCCTGCCGAAGAAATCTTTGAAGGTTCCCAGGATATGATTGAGGCAGGAGTGTTAAATAATCCACCAGTCGACGCAGCACTGATGATTCATGTGATGGCAGGAATGCCTTTTCCTGCAGGAACACCAATTGTATCTGCTCCTGGTGTCAGCGCCCCTGCTGCAGATTATTTTGAAATCAAGGTTACGGGAAAGGGATGCCATGGCTCTATGCCAAATACCGGAGTTGATCCGGTAACTGCAGCTGCCCATATTCTGATTGCTTTGCAGGAGATTCAGGCAAGAGAGCTGCCGATGGGGGAAAAAGCAGTGCTTACCATTGGTACCATGAATGCCGGGACTGCCCCGAATGTCATACCGGATTGTGTTACCATGGGAGGCAGCCTTCGCACCTTTGATGAAGAAACCCGTTCCTACATTAAAAAGAGAATGGAGGAAATTGCGGAAGGAATCGCCCGGTCTTTCCGTGCACAGGCAGAAGTAGTGTATGGAAGCGGTTGTCCGACTTTAGTGAATGATAGCGATTTATCCGCCAGTACCCTAAAATATGTGAAAGAACTTCTGGGGGATAAGAAAGCATATTCAGTAGCAGAGCTGAATGCGGCAGCGGGTGGAGAAAAATCCTCCAAAACGGCTGGCTCGGAGGATTTTGCCCACATCAGCCATGAAGTGCCGTCTGTTATGATTGCACTGGCAGCGGGACATCCGGAGAAAGGCTATATTTATCCACAGCATCATTGCATGGTCCGGTTTGATGAAGACGCCCTTTCAAATGGCTGTGCAGTGTATGCGTATACAGCTATGCGGTGGCTGGAGGATGCAAAATAAAGGCTGCACCAGTTTTTTTATAGCAAACACTTCCTTTTTTTCTATCATTTTCAAGAGCAAAAAGCAGGCAGATGGACATACTATAGATAGTTGAGAAAAAGTATCCGTTAAAGGAGGAACCATGAGTCGGGAAGTGTTTGAACTTGTTCGTGAAATGAACCACGATGATATTGAAACCCAATTAGCATTACAATGTGCTCCAGTGATTGTGGGACTGAAAACATCTAATCTGCTTATTGTTGAGAATGGTAATATGCATAAGGTAAAAAATATTTTAAAGGGAAGCGTTATGTCATGTTATGTATTGCTTGCCTCAGAAAAAAAGACAACAATTCTGTTATATAACAAAAGGAAACTGGATTTATTTTTGTCAGACGGAAAGGTGAAAGAACTACTGGAAGAGCTGGGATATGGCAGTACGGTTCTTGGGGACATACTTCCTGTTTTTCGGGCAAGATATGAGAAATATATGTATATGTCTGGTGGCACAGTATTTCCCCATGAGATGGGGATTTTGCTGGGATATCCGGTAGAAGATGTAAAAGGGTTTATCATCAATGACGGTAAAAATTCTTTGTACACAGGTTACTGGAAGGTATATTCCAATCTGGCAGAAAAACTTCAGTTGTTTCAAAAATTTGAATGGGCAAAGGAAACACTTGTCCAACTGGTTTCGAAAGGGGTAAGTATGGAAGACATTATCCATATTTATAGTGAAAAACAACGCTACAGTTCACACCTGAGGATGATGCAGGTAACAGTTCAGCCGTGACGAGCGCACAGCCGCCGGAAGCACCCAGAATATCAGGTACCATGAAATATCCCTTTGAACACGTAGGCACTTGGTTTTTCGTTTTTTTGCAAAACCTTAGTACCGCTACGTGTTCAATGGAGCGAAAGCGGGTATTTCATAATACCTGATATTCTGCGGGCTTTCAGAGGCTGTGCGCTCGCCACGGCTGAACTATTACCAAGAAGTAACGAAACTAGAAAGGAGCCTGGGAACTATGAGACTTATTTTTATCCGGCATGCAGAACCAGATTATTCCATTGATTCCTTAACCACCAAAGGACATCACGAAGCAGCTTTACTGGCAGAGCGCATACAACACTGGAAGGTAACTGATTTTTTCTGTTCCCCCCTTGGACGCGCTAAGGATACCGCAAAACCATCTCTGGATAAACTACAACGGACTGCCAAAGAACTTCCCTGGCTGGAAGAATTCAAAGTCCCTATATCCCGGGCGGACCATCCAGCTAGAAAAACAATCCCGTGGGATCTGACCCCGGATTATCTCAACCAACATCCAGAGCTTTTTGACGGGAACGAATGGACCAAGTCTCCTCTCATGCAGATTGGTAACGTCGAAAAACGGTATCAGGAGGTTATAACAGAATTTGATAAACTGCTGTCTTCTTACGGCTATCATCGCCATGGACTGATTTATTCCGGACCAAACGATGGTCCAGCAACGAATCATTTCATGCAGTATGATGACAGAAGTACAGAACATCTGAAAGAAAACAGAGCCGATGATACAACCCTTGTCTTTTTCTGTCATCTGGGCGTAATGATGGCCATTTTGTCTCACTTGATCAATGCTTCTCCTTGTGTGCCATGGCAGGGATTTTTTGTTGCTCCTTCTTCGGTTACTGTTCTTGCCAGCGAAGAACGGACTCCAGGCGAAGCTTATTTCCGGTGCCAGATGTTAGGAGACACTTCCCACCTTCGGATTGCCGGAGAACCAGTATCTTATTATGGCTATTTTACCGCTCCATTCCAAGGATAGTAGATTTCCATTTTTACCAACAATAGGAAGTTTGAGCACCATAACAAAATAATCTCTCGGTGAGATAAACATCCCGAGAGATTATTTTTCATTGTATTCCCTTTTTTCTTATCACACCAAGAACAACACCGTTAATAAAAAAATCTTCTATCTTAATCTTAATATCTTGATACTTTTTATTCCCCGGATGTAAAATTACCTCTTCTGCCCCATCGTAATAAAACTTCTTTAACGTTGCTTCATTCGTTGTAAGATTACCTCCGACGATAATACTCCCTTCCGGTGCGTAGGCTTGTTTACGCACAATGATATAGTCTCCATCCAAAATATTAAAATCAATCATACTATCCCCAAAAACTTCAAGAATAAATTTCATCGAAGAATCTTTCACAACTTCTACCGGAACGATCTCACTTTTGTTATACTCTTCATAAACATACTTTAAATTTCCCGCTGCAACACAGCCTTTTATTGGCAACATAGTTGCCATTGTTTTTTCATTGCTTACCTCATTTTGCAAAAATAATTCATTATTGCTCCTTTTTTTGTAATTGATCTGGCTGCCATTTGAAAAATCAAAATAACAATAGGACTCCCCTTGTATGCCATCTTCCTGAAAGACTGGAATATCTTCACAACGGATGTAAGACTGATTCCAGCTTTTTTCTATCATTTGTTCTTCTCCGTCTGTCACCACGATATACTCTGCTGTATTTCCAGGAAGCAGATAAGATTTCACCTGTCTTAAAGCCGCCTTCAGATCTTCCCCAGGCTTTTTTGTTTCAATGTATATATGTGGAATCTCTTTACTATCATCTTCGTAAACAACAATATCAATAAAAAAACTGCGGCTTCCATACTGAATCGGAACTTCTACATCAATTCTTTGTTTCGGATATCCATAATGCATTTCTAATTGTTCTAAATACCACTGTCTTACCATTTCTTCGCCATTGTGTACTTGTGAAAGTTTATCAGAAAACTGATAATCTTCAATAGAAATGTCAAAACAATGATCTCTTTCTGAATCGGACAATTGCAAAAAAACCGGTTCGATTTCATCAATAAATGAAGACCTCTGTTTACTGCTGGTCAGATAAAGAAGTTGTTTTGCCCGGGTCATTCCAACATAGAGCAGTTTTCTTTCCACATCCACCAGTTCCTGGGAAAATGGTAAGATTCCTTCGTTGATTCCTGCAATAAATACAACCGGGGCTTCAAGACCTTTGATCGAATGCAAGGTATATAATTTTACCTTATCAACCATAAAACTGTCTGCATATTCTTTTTCCAACTCTTTAAATAATTCTGCATCAATCCCATGATTCAGAAGATAATTTTTCAAGCTTACCAGATAAGGCTTATTTCTTGCAACTACAACAATATCTTTCAGTGGATATTTTGTCACACATTTCTTGATTTCCTTCTCAATATAGGAAAATTCCTCTTGTTCATTTGAAAAATGTCTGTACTTTGGCTTTGCTCCTGTGCGCTCTAATGCAACCGGTTCCACGTAATCCACACTGTTTTTCAAATCACTGTCATGGTTGATCAAAGAATAAGCCGCCAGAGCAATCTGCTTTGTCGTTCTATAATTTTTAGATAAAACATTGGATTTACCAGACATATCAAAACCAATGCTCTTAAAACTTTGTCTAGATAACCATGACTGGGAATATATACTCTGGGCGACATCTGCAATAAAAATAATGCTGCTAAAATCAGAATCTTTATACAATTCACGAATAATCTCTAACTGGGTACGGGATAGATCCTGGCTCTCATCCACAATAATATAACTATATTGTGGCGGGATAATTTCTCCTTTCTTTATTTTGGAAAGAACCCTAAGTGCATTTGTTTTATAATCGGTAAGATTCTGACTTGCCATCATGTGTTCATAAAGCAAAAACAATTCAAAGATCGCCTCACGATTGACCGACTGCTTTGCCAAACGAACTCTGCTTTCCCCAATACTGGCACGTCCCACACGTTCCACATTCATATATTCTTCTTTTTTTAAATATCTACAGCTTTTAATCCAGTCAATTTCTTCTAGTAAAAACTGCACATTTTCCTTTTTCACAATGGTATTTTCAGGGTAACACTCATTTATTTTCTGAATGGCCAGCTGCATAATCCCTCTTTGCTTTGAAGGTGAAACAATCGCATATTTTTTTTGATTATTCAGCATTGTACAAATAAGACTGTCTATCGTCCGTATATCAACTTTTTGCCGATCAATTGTAACGCCATATACCCCGCATAAATATTTCATATAATGAATCAATGTTCGATTGTATGTTACAACTAATACCTTTTCATTCTGCAACAATTTCTGTTGCTGCATCGCCACAAGTTTATATAATGCCACGGTGGTTTTTCCACTTCCAGCAACCCCCTTAATCAGACTCTGCCCCATTGTCTTACTATTAATAATTCTGATCTGATCGACGCTTAATTCCATACCTTATCCTCCAAAATCCCATACACCATCTTTTTTCGTTGGTTTTCTACAATCTCTTATTGAGCAAGATTAAATCTCTCAACATACTCTAGAAAAGATTTTGCCGGAAGAGGTTTTGCAAAATAATATCCCTGAAGATAATCACAACCCAGTTTTTCCAGCAGTTGCTTTTGCACTTCAGTCTCCACGCCCTCCACCACAATATAATAATTCATTTTCTGCATCATCATAATTGTGCTCTCCAGTAAAAGCCTTGCATTTTTACTTCCACTGGAATTTTTCGGATCCATAGCGCTCCACAATATACTCTTGTCCAGTTTAATGATGGAAAATGGCATCTCAAACATATGAGAAAAATTAGAATATCCCGTTCCATAATCATCCAGTGACAGGGAGAAGCCTCGTTTTGACAGTTCCATTACCGTATCTTTGATTGCAAATTGATTATTAGCAGCAGCCGATTCTGTTATCTCCAGATTAATCTTGTCCGGACTAATCCCATATTTTTTCATAATCTTATCTATGCTGCCTGCAAGTTTTCTATTTGCACACTGAACCAAAGACAGATTCACCTCTATAAATTCAATGCCAAGTTCACCAAGATTGTTGTCAACATAAAATCTGCATACTTCTTCTAAGACATATTCGCCAAGTTCAATAATCAAACCGTTTTTCTCTGCAACCGGAATAAACTCTTCTGGTGATATAAATCCTAATTCATCATCAATCAGACGAAGTAAGGCTTCCGCAGAGTGTATTTTACCTTTTTCCCGATCCCATATAGGCTGATACCACACCTGAAAGGTATGTTTTTTCAATGCTTCTTTCATTTTCTGCTCAATCAGCATGTTTCTGCGGTATGAATCAAACTCGTTGGAATCTACAATTTGGGATTCACTTTGCTGATCCGCAAAGGGTGCATCAATTATCATCAACAACTGTTCAATGGTACAAATCTCCGCAGGCATTTTTAAGATACATATCTGAGCCGGAAATACCATCCCCAGATTTTTATAATACCACGCATCCTCAAAGCGCTTTCTCACCTGCTGGGCAAGATCCCACATTTTTTCTTCCGAACAAGTATAGGACACAAGAGCAAAATTCCCTCCTTCGCAGTCATAACAGAATATTTCCCCGTTAAGACCACTGAGCCATAGAGCCATCTGACGCATCATGCTGTTCATATACTGGACACCAAGATTCGCATTATAATAACTGGTGATAGGTAATTTAATGGTAAGAATATGAAGATTATTCCCTGACTTTACTGCCGTTCCTACATCATTCATAAACAAATACCGGTTATAAAGCCCTGTAATATGATTTATCACTTCATCTTCATTTTCAATCGACAACATCACACCTAGAATTCCCAACGCCTGGAAGAAAAGCTCGATGAGTATGTGGGGAATGTACATCTGGACAAGAATAGGTATCAGGCTGAGTGCAATAAAAAGCAACAGCGGATAACTCTTACTTTTGGGCAGCGCCCCGTGGAACCGGGCAATCAGTTCAATCGCAAGCAGCATATATAAAAATGCATCAACGTATAACACGGCAAACAGCAGCCCGTGAGAATAGATGCCATCTGTGTCATAATAAAACACCCAGCGGAACACCGGATTCAGTGCAAGAGCTGTTAATGTTACCACAAGCGGAATGCTCAAAAAGAAAAAATGTCTTTTCTTCATCCGTTTGTCAATCCCTAATAAATATAAAATGTAAAGAACAAAAATAAACGGTGTCGCATTATGTACACCTAAAAAAAGATAGTTCGAGAAATCCCGAACAAAATAGCTGTATTGGCCGATACGAGAATTAACAATAGAACTAAAAATATCCAAAAACGATGAAATCAGCTCACACAGAACCATTCCTAAGAAGAATTTGTTCGCATTCTTCTTAAATCCTTTTTCTGCAAACATATAGTATATTGTGAATAGCGATATTACAACTGCACATATATCATAATGAATGTTATAAATCATTCCGTACCTCCCAAAATCCCTTTTTATGCTATAGGTTATACTCATAAATCCCTCTATTAATAGTATAACGGATTTTAGGACAAATGAAAACATTTTTTTACACCATAAAATTTTTAAAGTAACAGTTCAGCATGCTTCCGGCGGCTGTGCGCTCGTCACGGCTGAACTGTTACTTTATAATGCGTCTATTACCTGCTGCAAAGAACTAAAATCTGTAAAATCTACTTTTTGATTATAGGTATCTATCATATCCCTGACTTCTGGTGATTTTTTCTCTTCCGGAAGATTCCTGGCTTTCTTATATAACAAAGACATCATTGTTTTATGCATAAAACTTAATTGGCTATAATCAATTCCACCTCGCAAATGTAGGATTTTAGTCCTGGCTAAGACAGATTGCGGAACTTGTTGACTGATTGATTTTTT
>JAQXIP010000005.1 GCA_029007845.1 Clostridiales bacterium | reverse complement strand
GCAGTATATGAAGAAAACCACGCTGGATAATCCAGACATTCTGGTAAAAGACCAGCGGATTGAGATGCTGGATGAAATCGTCAATGAGGTTCGGCAATCCGAAGAATGGGAGGCTGTGAAAATGAGTATATTGGAGATTGGCCTGGAAAAAGGTGAGGCGATTGGCCTGGAAAAAGGCGAGGCAATTGGCCTGGAAAAAGGCGAGGCAATTGGAACGCAGAAAGGCGAAAAGAAGAAATTAATCCAGATGATCTGTAAAAAAGTGAAAAAGAATAAAAGCCCGGAAGTGATTGCAGAGGAATTGGAAGAGGAACTGACGGTGATTGAACCAATCTACCGTGTGGTTGTGAAATATGGAACCGAGAGTGACATGGAGAAGCTCTATGAATCAGTAGAGTCTGAGCTAAAAATAGGCAGCCAGTAATATCAAGATAATCCAGACATTCTGGTAAAAGACCGGCGGATTGAGATGCTGGATGAAATCGTCAATGAGGTTCCGCAATCCGAAGAATGCTGCATGCCAATTATTCTGCCTATGTTTGACACACACCCATCTGTTATGTTATATTGACGAGTGGGAAAAGCCTGTATTAGGGCAGATTCAATTGGAGAAAAGGAGCGAAAGAACGATGGAGAAAAAACCATTTATAACAAAAGAACAAGTAGAAGAGATCGTAAAGACCTATCCTACTCCATTTCATATCTATGATGAGAAAGGCATCCGTGAGAATGCCCGGAAGTTAAAACAGGCATTCGCATGGAATAAAGGATTTAAGGAATATTTTGCTGTTAAGGCAACCCCGAATCCATATATTATGCAGATCTTGAAAGAAGAGGGAATCGGAGCAGACTGCTCTTCCTATGCAGAACTGGTAATTTCCGACAAGGTTGGATTAAAGGGACATGAGATTATGTTTTCTTCCAATGTAACTCCAAAGGAAGATTTTGAACTGGCTGCAAAGATGGATGTAATCATCAACTTTGACGACCTGACCCATCTGGAATATTATGATAAGATTGCAGACTTTAAAGAAACTATGTGCTGCCGTTATAATCCGGGTGGAGATTTCACCATCAACAGCCAGATTATGGACACGCCAAGCGATGCAAAATACGGTATGACAAAAGAGCAGATGAAAGAAGCCTACCGTTACATGATGAAAAAAGGCGTTAAGAACTTTGGAATCCATGCATTTCTGGCAAGTAACACTGTGACCAATGAATATTACCCAAAACTTGCAAGAATTTTATTTGAAACAGCGGTAGAGCTTCATAAAGAAACCGGCGCCCATATTGCCTTTGTCAATCTTTCCGGTGGAGTTGGAATCCCTTACCGTCCGGATCAGGAGCCAAATGATATTATGGTCATCGGCGAAGGGGTCCGCAAAGCATATGAAGATGTACTTGTTCCGGAAGGAATGGATGATGTGGCAATCTATACCGAGCTGGGACGTTTCATGCTGGGACCTTACGGTGCACTCGTTACCCAGGCAACCCATGAGAAACATATCCATAAAGAATATATCGGCTGTGATGCCTGTGCCGCCAATCTGATGCGTCCTGCAATCTACGGGGCTTACCATCATATTACCGTGCTTGGCAAGGAAAATGAGCCATGTGACCATATGTATGATATTACTGGCGGGCTTTGTGAAAATAATGATAAATTTGCAGTAGACCGCAAGCTGCCAAAGATTGATATCGGAGACTATCTTTATATCCATGATGCAGGTGCACATGGGTTCTCCATGGGATACAACTATAACGGAAAACTCCGTTCTGCAGAACTTCTCCTTCGTGAAAACGGGGAAGTGAAACTAATCCGCCGGGCAGAGACAGTGGAAGACTATCTTGCAACACTGGATTTTGGACCGTTCCCGATGGAAAAAATGTAGGAATGGAACATATGGTGCATGTGTGTCTAATGAGCACCTATATATAGTGGTTTGTGGAGAATGATGTTGAAAACTGTCATTTTTAACAAGCATGGAAAGCGAATATTGACGAATTGGATAAGTAGTTTGGAGAAATTTTTCAAACATGGAACAAAATGTATAAAATATACACAAAATGGACAGGATAAAATTGTATAATATTTCTGATGAAAGGCATCCTGCATTGGGACGTTTCATTGACAAAACGGCGGAAAAAATGATATACTTTTCAAAACAGCAGGGCCGAGACAGAATGGGATAACGTAGATTGATTTCATGTTTGGAGGTATATGAATTGAATCAGAAAGAATTAAACAAAGTTCGCACCGTGTTATCAAATCATGTAGGAAGCAGAGTCAGAGTTCGCTCAAATCGTGGACGTCATAAGATTGAAGTCTCGGAAGGTGTTATTTCTGAAATCTATCCAAGTATCTTTCTTATTCAGGTTGATGATGGCCTGGAAGATACTATGCATACCGTATCATACAGCTATGCAGACGTACTTACAAAAGATGTACAGTTAATGCTTTGCAGTTAATGGCAATAAACTATTTTCCAAAAAGACACGATAGATTTTAATGTAAAAAGCGGGAAGCCGGTATTTATACGGCTTCCCGTTTTCATGTGTATGACTAATACAATGAAATGATAACAGGGTCAAAAAGTCATGCGTTTCATGTAGGGATAAAACGTTCTGTTCATATTTTGGATGCCGCCGGAATATACATAGTATATAAGGCAAGGGGGAATCCATATGGAATTATTAAAGAAATCCATCCAGGTCAGCCAGAAGAAATGTGCGAGCCAGGTTCAGATTACCTTGGATGATGATTTTAAT
>JAQXIP010000004.1 GCA_029007845.1 Clostridiales bacterium | reverse complement strand
GTAGTCATATACTATTTTCTCCTTCTCCAATTTGGGTTACAACTTGTAACCATTTTATTCGGACAACCCTTCTTCAATTTCCTCAATAGTCGGCAAGCTACTTTCAAACTCTTTTCTCAGGACCTTAGTTAACTCATATTGAGCAATCCCGATTGGCTGAGAAATATTCTCCAGAGAATATTCAGTGTCACACACTTAGAAATTACACTTTCGTTCTCAGCACCATCTCTTAAATCATGAAATCCAATTTTAAACTCATACATCTGCTTCTCTGTACTAGCCTGTTTCAATAGGCGTATGAACTCACGATTCAATTCAGGATTATGTTCCATCTACAATCTGATGAACTAGTTATTTCACTTAACTCTTTGACAGCAATATCCTCAAACTCATCAGCCATTGCGGCATAATCAGCTATCTGGTAAATCTCTGTATATAATTGAGCCAGTGCTAAAAATATTATGATGAATACTACATCTTTATTATACTTCTTATCACCTGTGTATAACAGATCTTCAAAAGTAGCACCTTTTAACAAAAAAACCTAGAGCTGGCACTCTAGATATCATCTTATAAAAAAATAAGGAAAGTATTGAAAACACTACATTCCCAATACTTTCCCTGTATTACTGCTTTAACAAAAAATTACCAAAAACTCATTTTGCATAATCAATTACTCTAGACTCACGAATGACATTTACTTTAATCTGTCCAGGATATTGCATCTCTGCCTCAATTTTCTTTGAAACATCGCGTGCCAGCAGAACCATCTCTTCATCATTAACCTGATCTGGTACTACCATAACTCGAACTTCTCTACCTGCCTGAATAGCATAGGACTTATCAACACCTTTAAAACTATTGGTGATATCTTCTAACTGTTTTAACCGATTGGTATATGTTTCCAATGTCTCTCTTCTTGCACCAGGACGAGCAGCGGAAATCGTATCTGCCGCCTGCACGATACATGCAATCAGGGATTCTGGTTCCACATCTCCATGATGTGCCTCTACTGCATTGATGATAATCGGTGCTTCTTTGTACTTACGACAAAGCTCCACACCAAGCTGGATATGGGAACCTTCCATATCATGGTCAACTGCTTTCCCAATATCATGTAAAAGTCCGGCACGTTTTGCTGTGCGCACATCAACACCAATTTCCCCGGCCAGAAGACCAGACAAATGAGCGACTTCAATGGAGTGATTTAATGCGTTCTGACCATAGCTGGTACGGAAACGCATCTTACCAAGTAAACGAACTAATTCCGGATGAATTCCATGCACTCCAACCTCCAGGGTTGCTGCTTCGCCTTCTTCCCTCATCATCGTTTCTACTTCTTTTTGCGCTTTCTCAACCATTTCCTCAATTCTTGCCGGATGGATTCGCCCATCCACAATCAGTTTTTCCAGCGCAATTCTTGCTACTTCACGTCGAACCGGATCAAAGCCGGAAAGAATAACCGCTTCCGGTGTATCATCAATAATCAGGTCTACACCCGTCAGTGTCTCTAACGTACGGATATTTCGACCTTCCCGCCCAATGATACGTCCTTTCATCTCATCGCTTGGCAGCTGGACAACTGAAATAGTTGCCTCCGAAACATGGTCTGCAGCACAGCGCTGAATGGCATTCACAATATATTCTCTTGCTTTCTTGTCTGCCTCTTCCTTTGCCCTGCTTTCCAGCTCCTTTACCATAATCGCGGTTTCATGTTTCACATCGTCTTCAACAGTTTTTAAAAGATAGTCTTTCGCTTGATCGGAGGTGAGTCCAGATATTTTTTCCAACTCCTGTAATTGCTGTACATGGAGTTTTTCCGCATTACTCTTTAACTTATCGAGCTCTGCTTCTTTCGAAGAAAGTTTTCCTTCCTTCTTCTCAAGTGCTTCCATCTTTCGGTCTAACGTCTCTTCTTTCGCCAGGACACGTTTTTCATATTTGGTAATCTCTGCTCTTCGCTCTTTTGTTTCCTTGTCCAGCTCACTCTTTGCACGAAGATTTTCTTCATTTGCTTCGAGTAAGATTTCGCGTTTTTTTGTCTCTGCATTTTTTAACGCTTCATCAAGAATCTCTCTTGCTTTTTCTTCTGCGCTGCCTACTTTTGCTTCCACAAATTTAATTCGATAAGCAATTGCAGCTTTCCATGCAATAAAAACAGCGAGGGCAAGAACGACAACAAAGACCAGAATTAATATGATTAAGCCTTTGGAATCCACAGGAGCACCTCCTTATTTAGTTTTCATTGTACCATTTCAGTTATATATGCAAAATTGCACAATACACCTCTTATACAACATATCAATTTTATACTTTATTACCCATAATGTCAAGTTACATTTCCGATAATTCTTCCTGTTGTATTCTAGACCAGGCTCTGGCAATGACATCCCCGGAATAACCTTTACGAAATGCAGCTGCTTTCATCTTTTGAATGCTCTGATAATCCGGCATTTCACCATTGCTTAATTCTTCATTCCCATCTGCCAGACGCAGCTGTTCTCTTCTCCAGCTGTCATACTTCTTTCTCAACAATTCATATGCGTGTTCCAGTTCTTCCTGTCCTGATATTGTTTCTAATGCAGATAAGATTACATCGTCTGGAATCCCCTTCTTCTGAAGCTCCAGGCGAAGAACTCCTTTCCCTTTCCTCTCTCCCCGATTCATCACATAATTTTGGGCATACCGCTCATCATCAAGATATCTGCGTTCGGTAAGATAACTGACCACAGCATCAATAACCGGCTCAGGATACTCTGCCCTTCTAAGCTTTGATTTCATATCCCCGGAAGCATAGTCCATTTTTGAAAGAAGAGACAGCGCTTTTTTCTTAGCATTGTTTAAAACCACACTTTGCAATACGTTTTCATATTCGTCTGACGTAACTTCCTGTCCCACTTTCCATTTTAAAGTCCGGATATCGGAGGTATACATCCAGAAGAGACATTCGTCATTCAAATATACTTTTATTCTTGTCTTTCCGTATGGTTCCAGTGCGGTAATCACCATAATAAAACCCCTTTTACTCTGTTGTATCTTCTTCCGCTTTCTTTGATTTTCTGCCTGCCGGCTTCTCTTTTGCCTCTAAAGAAGCATCTGTCCCTTCTTCCAATTCCGGTGCGTCAACCGCTGCATCTTTATGAAAGAACCGGTTTCTCACAAGCTGCTCAATCTCATCAAACACTTCCGGATTCTCTTTCAGATACTTCTTTGCATTCTCACGGCCCTGCCCAATCTTATTTCCTTTATAGGCAAACCATGCACCGCTCTTCTCCACAATATCTTCATTTACTGCCAGATCCAGCACATCTCCGGTCTTAGAGATTCCTTCGCCAAACATAATATCGAATTCTGCTTCCCGAAAAGGCGGAGCCACTTTATTCTTTACTACTTTCACACGGGTGCGGTTGCCGACAGCCATACCATCCTGCTTAATCTGCTCAACACGTCTCACATCCAGCCGGACAGAAGAATAGAACTTTAATGCACGTCCTCCGGTTGTTGTCTCCGGATTTCCAAACATGACGCCAACCTTTTCCCGAAGCTGGTTAATAAAAATCACAATACAGTTAGACTTACTGATAACGGATGTCAGCTTACGAAGTGCCTGGGACATCAGACGTGCCTGAAGACCAACTACGCTTTCTCCCATCTCACCGTCAATCTCTTTCTTAGGCACCAGAGCTGCAACAGAATCCACAATAATAATATCCACTGCACCGGAACGTACCATCATATCTGCAATCTCCAGTGCCTGCTCCCCGTTACCCGGCTGGGAAATATACAGATTATCAATATCCACGCCAATGTTTTTCGCATAAACCGGATCTAACGCATGCTCTGCATCAATAAATCCTGCAATGCCTCCCTTCTTCTGAACCTCTGCAACCGCATGAAGGGCAAGGGTTGTTTTACCACTGGATTCCGGTCCATAGATTTCGATTACTCTCCCTTTTGGCAATCCTCCAAGACCTAATGCAATATCGAGACTAAGTGAACCGGTTGGAACCGTCTCAACGCTCATATCCTTTACCGAATCCCCAAGTTTCATTACGGAGCCTTTTCCGAACTGCTTCTCGATCTGGGAAATCGCAGACTCCAATGCCTTTTTCTTGTTATCATTCTCTACCATAATCCTATATCCTTTCTTCATATAAAATTCATACCAGTCTATCTTCCTAAAAAACAGACTGATGCACAAATCAGAATCGCCCAATCTATTCGAACAAATGTTCTTTAAATATCTTAGTATGTTTTTCTATATTTGTCAACCTTATTTTCAGAAAATAAAAGCAACGGGAAAAATCGTCGGGGGCTATCAGACCGGTTATAACATGCCAGAAAAAAAGAAAACATTTTAAGAATAACGGAGTTGCTTTTCAACGGAGCAATTCGTGATATCAGTTGTTTGGGCAAAATACCTTTTGACCCCAACATCATTATATCATTTTCTATCTTTCTGTTCAATGCTGCGTCTTGAACAGAATCGGAGAAAATGACGGCAAACAAAATCCGACTATTTAGCAAAACTGCCAGAAAAACGAAATTGCGTTCGTCATTTTGATGAGGACAAACATTTAACCGCTTCATAAAAAAGAAAAGAACGTGAAAGAAAGACAGTTTCACGTTCTTTTTACAGGCTACATGGTTCCTTTTGGTGTAGACTCCACAGGATCATATCCATGATCGCGTAATGCCTGGATAATGGCATTTTTATGTTCATGGCCAAAGGCTTCCATTGTAATGGTCAGTTCCACAGCTGCATTCCGGTTAATACTTACAAACTGGTTATGCTCCAGACGAATTACATTTCCCTTTTCCTCGGCAAGAATCTGTGCTACATTCAGCAGTTCACCCGGCCTGTCCGGAAGAAGTACCGATACGGTAAACACCCTGTCCCTGGCAATTAAGCCGTGCTGTACAACAGAAGACAGTGTAATAACATCCATGTTTCCACCGCTTAAGATGGATACCACTTTTTTATTTTTACATTTCAGATGCTTTAATGCTGCTACTGTTAATAATCCCGAATTTTCCACAACCATCTTATGGTTCTCGATCATATCAAGAAAGCTGACAATCAGCTCCTCATCATCAATCGTAATAATATCATCTATATTTTTCTGAATATATGGGAAAATGTTTTTTCCAGGTGTCTTTACTGCCGTACCATCTGCAATCGTCACAGCCGAAGGAAGGGTAACCACTTTTCCCTGCTTTAACGATTCCTGCATACAGTTTGCCCCGGCAGGCTCCACCCCGATTACTTTAATCTTTGGATTCAGAAGTTTTGCCAGTGTCGATACACCGGTGGCCAGCCCGCCACCACCGATCGGAACTAAGATTACATCAACGGTAGGCAGGTCTTTAAAGATCTCCATGGCAATGGAACCCTGCCCTGCAGCAACATCCTCATCATCGAATGGATGGATAAAGGTATAGCCATTTTCCTCTGCAAGCTTTAAAGCATAGGCACATGCATCATCATATACATTGCCATATAAAATTACTTCCGCACCATATGCTTTCGTGCGGTTCACTTTAATTAACGGCGTAGTAGTCGGCATAACAATTACCGCTTTCACACCATAAAGCTTTGCTGCATAAGCCACACCCTGGGCATGGTTCCCGGCAGATGCTGTGATCAATCCTTTTTTCCGGTCTTCTTCCGACAGCGTACTGATTTTATAATATGCGCCCCGCACCTTGTATGCACCGGTATACTGCATATTTTCTGGTTTCAGATATACTTTATTTCCACACTGTTCACTAAAATATTCGCTGTACATCAGTTTTGTGCGGTTAATTACTTTCTTTACCGCCTCTGACGCTTCCTCAAATTTTTCCCGTGTTAACATTTCTTCATCCTTCTTTCTTGTATTCATACATCGCCGTTTTTCACTATATCACTCGGTGTTTTCATCGTCAAGACTGTCCGTTTCCAAAGAGTGCATCTACATATTCATCTGCATGGAATTTCTGCAGGTCATCAATCTGCTCTCCGATTCCAATATATTTCACAGGAATCCCCATTTCTGCCTGAATCGCTATGGCAATTCCCCCTTTTGCCGTTCCATCCAGTTTTGTTAAGATGATTCCGGTCAGGTCTGCCACTTCGCTGAACTGTTTTGCCTGAGCCAGGGCATTCTGCCCGGTTGTACCGTCCAGAACGATCAGGCTTTCGCGATATGCATCCGGATATTCCCGCTCAATAATGCGGTTAATTTTTTTCAATTCTTCCATCAGATTCTTTTTATTATGGAGTCTTCCTGCCGTATCACAGATCAGACAATCCACTCCTCTGGCTTTGGCTGCCGTCACTGCGTCATATACAACTGCGGCCGGGTCAGAGCCTTCTTTCTGGGCGATGATATCCACATCTGCACGGTGTGCCCACTCTGTCAGCTGTTCAATCGCTCCTGCACGGAACGTATCTGCAGCTGCAATTAACACTTTCTTCCCTTGATTTTTCATCTGGCTGGCAAGTTTGCCAACGGATGTGGTTTTTCCAACCCCATTCACACCGATCAACAGCACCACGGATTTCCTGTTTTCGAAATCATACGCATGCTCCGGCACCTGCATCTGAGCCTTGATACTGTCCATCAGAAGCTGTCTGCATGCTTCCGGCTCTTTTACTTTCTGCTCCTTAACCTTCACTCTTAACTCATCCATAATCTTTGATGTCGTATTCACACCAATATCTGCCATAATCAGAATTTCTTCCAATTCCTCATAAAAGTCTTCATCAATGCTGGAAAATCCGGAAAACACCGAATCAATTCCAGCCTTAATACTATCCCTTGTCTTCGTAAGACCAGAGACTAATTTACTGAAAAATCCTTTCTTTTCACTCATGTTCGTTTTTCTCCTGTTCCTCTAATTCATGTTCAATCAGGTTCACTGATACAAGGGTTGACACACCTTTTTCCTGCATGGTAATACCATACAGGCGGTCTGCTGCATTCATTGTCCCACGCCGGTGGGTAATGACAATAAACTGGGTGTGTTCCGTCAGTTTATGCAGATACTGGGCATAACGGGTTACATTCGAATCATCCAGTGCTGCCTCAATCTCATCTAATAAACAAAATGGGGAAGGCTTTAAATTCTGGATTGCAAACAAAAGAGAGATTGCGGTTAAAGCTTTTTCACCACCGGATAACTGCATCATATTCTGCAGCTTCTTTCCCGGCGGCTGTGCTGTAATCGTAATTCCCGCCAGTAACACATCCTCATCCTTTGCAAGCTCAATCGTTCCTTTTCCACCTCCAAACAGAGTTTTAAACACTTTGTTAAATTCCATCTGGATATCCTGAAACTTCTCCATAAACTGCTGGCGCATCTGGGTTTCCAGGTCAAGAATAATCTTGTTTAATGCCTCTTCCGATGCTACCAGATCTGCATGCTGTCCAGACATCAGTTCGTACTCGGATGACATCTGGTTATAATCTTCAATGGCATTAATATTTACATTGCCAAGTGCCTTCATATCCTTCTTTAGCAAACTAATTGACTGCTTTAACTGCTGATAAGAAAGGGATGTCTCCTTCCTCAGTTCCCCGGCACCAGAATACGTCAGCTGATATTCATTCCACATGTAATCCATCAACTGATCCATCTGTTCTTTGAGTCGTTCCTTTGCCGTCTCAATACGGTTTTTTTCCCGTTCCAGTCCAATAAGATGATTGGAAAGCTCTTCTCTTTTTTCCATGAAATCTTTATGATTCCTGGTAATTTCCTCTTTTTCCTGCAAAACAGCCTGAATCCGCTGTTCTGCCTGAGCAATTTTTTCATCCAGAGAAACCGCTTCCTCTTTAAAATGCCGGATGGCATCCTGTTTCGAAGCAATCTCGTCCGCACAATTCTCATGCCCGGCAAGCAGGCTTTCTTTTTCTGCCTGAATGGCAGCCTGCTCTTCTTTTACTCTGCGCTGGTTTTCCAGGATAAACTGATTTCTCTGATCCATGGCAGAAAACGCAAGGCTGGCATCTGATACTTTGGCACGCTGTGTCCGCTCCTCTTGTTTTAATTGTTTAACTGTTTCCGAAGCATGCTGCATATCTGCTTTAATCTGATCACTTTTTCCCGTATTTTCCTTTTCCTTCTGCTCCAGTGTCCGGATCTGTGCCCGGATCTCATGAAGGCGGCTATCAATTTCTTCTCCTTCCAGATGAATCTGGGCATATCCATCTGTCACCAGTTTTTTATCAATCTGTGTCTGATCCAGCTTCATACGGGATGTATTCTGTTCGATATACAGTTCATGGAGTTTCTTTTCATTCTCCATCCTTCTTAAAACACGTTTTTCACGGTCTGAAATCAACTCATCCTGTTCTTTTTTTATCTTTACAAATCGTTTCTTCGCTTCCTCAAGCTTGTTCTCCAGATCCTCGATCTCCCGCCTGCGTCCGAGAAGATTACTGGAATTACGGAACGCTCCACCAGACATAGAACCGCCCGGCATTAACAGTTCCCCCTCCAATGTCACAATACGGAGAGTTCCATGATACTTTCTTGACAATAAAATTGCCTGGTCAATATGCTCCGATACAACCGTACGGCCTAACAAATATGCAGCCAGCCCTTTGTATTCCGAAGATGTATCCACCAGGGCATCCGCATAACCGATTACTCCCGGTTCTTTTAGAATATCCTGATTCTGCTCCTTTAGGCGGGTACCTACCGTTGTAAGTGGAAGAAAGGTTGCACGGCCGTAACGATTCTTTTTCAAAAACTGAATCATCTGTTTTGCTGTGTTCTCATCTTCCGTAACGATATTCTGGATACTGCCGCCAAGTGCAATCTCAATGGCAGTCTCGTAATCTTTTTTCACTTTGATCAAATCTGCCACAACACCATGTATGTTTGGATTGTTTTCCTTTTGTTCCATAACCCGGCGAATACTCTGCCCATAACCGTCATAGCGTTCAGTCAGATTTTTTAACGATTCCAGCTGTGCCTGGATCTTGGCATATTCCCGCTGTTTTTCATCATATTCCTGCTTTAATTCCACCGACTTTTTTTCAATCCGCTTTAATTTATCAGCCGTATCCTGATTCACGTTTTCAAGTCCAAGAATCTGCTGGTCTAATTTTTCTAACCGTTCTTCCTCTTTCGCAATAATCTCATCATAGACTACCTCATCACTTTTATTTTTCAGAATCCGCTGATTTAAGGAAGCCTTCTTAACGGTAATCTGTTCCATTACCGCTTCCTGTTTTTTCATCTCCGCCTGAATCGAACCATTTTCGTTTAACAGATCTATAATCTGCTGGTTTCCAGTCTCATTTATATGATTCAGCTCACTCATACGGGTAAGAATCTGGTTGAGTTTTTCTTCCTCGTTTCTAAGCGTATTCTCAATCGAGGTCTTGTCTTGTCCGAAACTATTTTTCTGTTCTTCGTACTCCTGATATTCTTTCGCTTTATCCGCAAGACGTTTTTCCACGGATGCCATACGTTCCTGAAAATGTTCTTCATTCTGTCTGGCCGTATGAATCTGTTCTTCTAACACCTTTCCCTGGCCTTCATATTGTTCTTTTTTCAGACGGCTGTCCGCAATAAAGGCCCGGTCTTGTTCTAACTGACGGTTTTTCTCCTCCAGTTCTCTCTCCAGACGCTCATACTCTTCTTTCGTACTCTCCTGCTCCTTGCGGTTAAGAAGAAGATCTTCCTCTACAATTCCTGATTTCTTTAAAAGTTCCTGCTCCGATTGATCCATCCGGTCATGTTCGAGAAAGAACACCGCAATCTCTTCATCCTTTAATTCATCCCTGAGACGCAGATACTCTCTGGCTGTCTCTGCCTGTTCTTTTAAAGGACCAACCTGTTTTTCCATAACAGACAGAATATCCGCAATCCGGCTTCGGTTTAGCTGCTCTGCCTCTAACTGCTTCTGTGCAGCAGCCTTTCTCTTCTTATATTTTACAATACCCGCAGCCTCATCAAATAATTCTCTCCGCTCTTCGGGCTTTCCACTTAAGATTTTATCAATCTGCCCCTGTCCAATGATGGAATATCCTTCTTTTCCAATTCCGGTATCCAGGAAAAGTTCCTGAACGTCACGGAGACGGCAGTTGGTTCCATTCATCAGATATTCACTTTCTCCGGATCGGTATACCCTTCTTGCAACGGTTACTTCCTCATAGGAAGTAGGAAGCTTGTGATCCGAATTATCCAGGGTAATGGCAACATAGGCATATCCCATCGGTTTTCTAAGCTCTGTTCCCGCAAAGATAACATCCTCCATTTTGGCGCCCCTCAGCTGTTTTGCACTCTGTTCTCCCAATACCCAGCGCACAGCATCTGCCACATTACTCTTTCCACTGCCATTTGGCCCTACAATACCAGTAATCCCGTCATGAAATTCAAACAGCATTTTATTGGCAAAAGATTTGAATCCATGCACCTCTATACTTTTTAAATACATATACTACTTGTCCTCTTTTTCACGTATTTTCAAAATTGCCTGATAGGCCGCCTCCATCTCGGCCGCCTTCTTTGTACGGCCACTGCCACTCCCAATCGTCTTTGTCCCAATTTGGGCTTCCACAGTGAAACATTTATTATGATCCGGTCCTTCCTCCTTAACCAGTTTATAAGAAAGGGGTTCTTCATAATCCCTTTGTACAATCTCCTGAAGGATAGTCTTACTATCAAAAAAGAGTTTCTTTTCATCCAGATCGGATAATACAAACCGATCCACAAATTCTTTTGCATTAGTAAAACCACCATCTAAATAGACTGCGCCAATCACAGATTCCAGCGCATCCGAAAGGATGGAATCGCGTTCCCTGCCACCTGTCAGTTCCTCCCCTTTCCCAAGCTGGAGGTAATCTCCCAGTTTCAGATCTCTGGCACAATATGCAAGAGCAGGCTCACATACCATACTGGCACGAAGCTTTGTCATCTTTCCTTCCGGCATATCCGGATTATTCCGGAAAATAAAATCACTGGATACCAGTTCCAGTACTGCATCCCCTAAAAACTCAAGCCGCTCATTATCTTCACCACGTTTCACTCTCATCTCATTAATAAAGGAACTATGGCAGAATGCCTGCCATAGTAAATCTTTATTCTGAAAGGTATATCCAATCTTCTGTTCAAATTCCTGTAATAAGATCTCTCTTTTCATCTAACAACACCTCGCATCAAGCAGTGGTTACTGCTCTACGGTTCCTTCCTGATCCAGTCCATCACGGATTTTCTGGTTAATCTCCTGTTTGCCAAATGTGATACACTGGGTAATAGCCGTTTTTACCGTATTAGCCTCTGCGTTTCCATGAATTTTCACAACAAGACCATTGAGTCCCAAAAGCGGTGCTCCGCCATATTTATCCGCATCAAAGTCTTTCATAGTTTTCTTCAATGCCGGTTTAATTAAAAGTGCTCCAATCTTACTTCTTAAGGTGGACATCAAGCCTTCTTTTACCTTATGAAGAAGCGCACTTCCAAGTCCTTCATATAATTTCAGAATAACATTTCCAACAAATGCCTCGCAGACTATGACATCTGCATAACCATTCGGAATCTCCCTTGCTTCGATGCTTCCAATAAAATTAATATCCGGACAGTTCTTAAGTAACGGGTAAGTCTCTTTCACAAGGGCATTTCCCTTCTCTTCTTCCAGTCCGACATTTACAATGGCAACCCGTGGATTCTTAATTCCTACCACATGCTCCATATAAATCGAGCCCATCTTCGCGAACTGAAGAAGGTGAGGAGCCTTTGCATCCACATTGGCACCACAGTCAATCAACAGGGACACTCCCTTTGTAGTAGGAATCAATGGTGCCAGTGGCGCCCGTTTAATCCCGCTGATCCGTCCTACAATAAGCTGCCCCCCTACTAATACAGCTCCTGTGCTTCCAGCAGAAACAAATGCATCTGCTTCCTGGTTCTTCACCATAGTCATCGCCTTTACGATGGAAGAATCTTTCTTTTTACGGATTGCATTAACCGGTGGCTCATCATTGATAATCACTTCACTGGCGCCCACTACTTCAATCTGTTCTTCAGGATACGTATACTGGGATAATTCCTTAGTAATCTGTTCTTCAATACCAACCAGAAATACTTTTACATCACTGCGTTCCTTGACCGCTTCTACTGCACCCTTTACCATTTCCTTTGGCGCATAATCACCACCCATGGCATCCAGGGCAACTCGTACCATATTTTCCATTGATTACTGCCTCCTTATTTTTTTTCGTAAAAAAACGAATACTTTGACTGAAAACCGATCCGCGACGAATTAATAATCTGCTCTGTACTTCCCACAAATAATATTCCGCCCGGTTTCAATGCCTGATAAAATTTTTGATAGATTTCTTCTTTCGCCTCTTCCGTAAAATAAATCATAACATTACGGCATACAATCATATCCAGACCAGTAGGATACGAATCCTTCAAAAGATTATGCTGCTGGAAGGTGACCCGTTTTTTTACCTCGGGAGAGATTGCATAATTTCTTTCTCCAACCTTGGAAAAAAAACTTTTTTTGAAAGTCTCAGGGAGTCCTGCCAGACTCTTTTCATTATACAGTCCCGCTTTCGCTTTCTCGATCACCTGGTTATCAATATCCGTTGCAAGCACATGGGTTTTTTCCAGCGGCATAAATTTTGACAAAAGCATAATAAGAGAATACGGTTCATCTCCGGTAGAACAAGCCGCACTCCAGATTTTTAAATCTTTCCCTGATTGTTTTATCAGCTGTGGAAGAATGTCATTTTCAAGAATAACCCATTGATTTGGATTCCGGTAAAATTCTGATACATTAATCGTAAGATAATTCACAAATTCTTCAAATACATCATGGTTACTGCGCAGCAGTCTTACAAAATTATCATAGCCATCCACACCATGCTTTGCAATCAGGGAATCAATGCGTCGTTTCATCTGCTTTTCTTTATACGCATTCAAATCAATTTCTGTCATTTTCAGAATATCAGCCTTAAACGATTCATATGTATTCATGAACATTCCCTCATTTTTAAATCTTGTTAAAAAGAAAGAATAAGCGGATCGCATGCCCCATAAGAAAGTAAATAAATCACTCCACAGAGTATGCATCCGCTTATCTAACGTATTCCGCTAATTATTCAGCTGGCTCTTCTTCTGGAGCAAGCATTGCCTTAATGCTAAGGCTGATCTTTCTGTCATCCGGATTGAAGTCTGTTACTTTTGCTGTCACTTCTTCTCCAACCTTTAATACGTCAGCCGGTTTCTCGATATGCTCTCTTGCAATCTGGGATACATGAAGTAATGCATCCACACCAGGCTCTAATTCAATAAATGCGCCAAAGTCTGTCATACGGGCAACCTTACCTGTTACCACGTTACCTACTGCATATTTCTCAGCAGCATTTAACCATGGGTTTGTCTCATCAAATTTCAGGCTGAGTGCAATCTTCTCGCCCTGGATATCTTTGATCAGGACTTTCAGTTTATCGCCAACTTTGAAGTTCTTCTTTGGATTCTCTACACGTCCCCAGGACATTTCTGAGATGTGTAATAAACCGTCTGCTCCGCCCAGATCAATGAACGCACCGAAGTCTGTTACGTTCTTAACGGTACCTTCTACCGTCATGCCTACGCTGATCTTCTCAAATAATTCTTTCTGAAGTTCTTTCTTTTTCGCAACCAGTAACTGTTTGCGGTCACCGATAATACGGCGTCTTCTTGGATTGAATTCTGTGATAACGAACTCAATCTCCTGATCTTTATACTTGGAGAAATCCTTCTCATAAGTATCGGAAATCAGGCTTGCAGGAATAAATACTCTTGCTTCGTCAATCACAACGCTTAAACCACCGTCTAATACTGCTGATACAGGAGCTTTCAGAACTTCATGGTTCTCAAATGCCTCCTCTAATCTCTTATTGCCTTTTTCTGCAGCAAGTCTCTTATAAGTCAGGAGAACCTGTCCTTCACCATCATTTACTTTCATAACCTTGGACTGGATGGTATCACCTACGTTAACCAGTGTTCTAAGGTCAACGTTTGGAGTATTGGTATATTCGCTGCGTGTAATGATACCATCTGCTTTATAGCCGATGTTCAAGATAATCTCATCTTCTTTTACATCAATAACGGTACCATCTACTACCTCTCCATTGTGAATTGTTTTTAATGTTTCGTCCAACATCTGTTCAAAGCTCATTTCTGACATGCTGTTTGAACCTCCTTAATTATTTTGTTTGGGGTCGATGCCCCTGCTGTAATACCTACATTACGAAACGATTTAAACTTTTCCAAATCCAAGTCAACAAGTGTCTGTATATAGTAAGTATTTTCACATTCTTTTTTACAAATCTCATAAAGCTTCTGGGTATTAGAACTATGACGTCCTCCTATCACAATCATGGCATCCGATTGTTTTGCCAACTCTCTGGATTCCGTCTGGCGTTCTTCCGTTGCATTACAGATTGTATTTAAAGCAAGTATATCATACCCCTTTTTGTCAAGAATTTCAACTATTTCTTTAAATTTCTTGTAATTAAATGTCGTTTGGGATACAATACATACCTTTTTCGTGGAATCCAGCTTCAGATTCTTTGCTGTTTCCTCATGATCCAGCACGATGCAGCGGTTATGGCACCACCCCATAATGCCCCGGACTTCGGGATGGTTCTCATCGCCTATAATAACAATCTGTTCCCCGGCTTCTTCATGTTCTCTCACAAGACGGTGGATTTTTTTCACGAACGGGCACGTGGCATCCACCACTTCAAACCCTTTTTTTCGAATCGTTTCTTCTTCTTCCCATGTCACTCCATGGGAACGGATAATCATAATCCCCGGTTCTACTTCATCCATCTCATCCAGACTGTTAATGGCGCGTACCCCTTTTTTTTGAAGTTCACCTACAACTTCATCATTATGGATAATCGGACCATACGTATAGACCGGGGAATGTCTGTCTGCCTGATCATATACGATATCAACTGCCCGTTTAACCCCGGGACAAAAACCTGCGCTTTTTGCCAATGTTACATTCATGCTACTTTTTCACCTGCTCAAATAGTTCTATAATCCGGCTGGTAACCTCGTCAATGCTCATATCAGAACAATCCACCTCGATTGCATCTTCCGCTTTCTTTAACGGGGAAATCTCCCGGTTCATATCCTGTTCATCTCTTGCGATGATATCCTGCTCAATCTGTCCAAGATCTGCCTTCTCACCACGTTCGATCAGCTCAAGATACCGTCTTTTCGCCCGTTCTTCCACACTGGCAGTAAGATATACTTTTAAGTCTGCCTGCGGAAGTACCGTCGTTCCAATATCCCTTCCGTCCATAATCACATCGGTGGATTGTGCCAGTTTTTTTTGCAGATTTGCAAGAGTCTTCCGCACTTGGGGATTTTTTGCCACAACCGAAGCCATCCGGCCGGCTTCTTCCGTACGGATCAGTCCATTTACATTTTCACCGTTCAAGAGAACCTGCTGTTCTCCTCCTTCATAAACAATGCTCACATCTGCCTTTCCACAGTCACGGCTTATTACATCCTGTTTCTCTGCATCAATTCCCTGACGGATAAAATAAAGACCTATGGCGCGGAACATCGCACCGGTATCCACATACACAAATCCCAGCTTCTTTGCAACCCTTCTTGCAATGGTACTTTTTCCTGCACCTGCCGGGCCATCTACTGCAATATTATAACTCATTTAATTCTCCTTCATACGGCTTTTCTTGTAACAATGCCGGAATTCTCCAGCAACCACACTCATTTTACCTTATCTTTCCCTTATGGGCAAGAGATACTTGCCAAAAAAAATCAATCGTACAGGCTCATAGCCGCAAGCCACCCGGTAGACCAGGCAATCTGCAGATTAAACCCTCCTGTCACCGCATCCAGGTCAAGCACTTCTCCTGCAAAAAACAAATGATCCACAAGCTTTGATTCCATTGTAGAAGGGTTTACCTCTTTTACCGATACACCGCCTCTTGTCACAATAGCCTCCTGAAATCCCCGAAATCCGGTTATCGTCATAGGGAAGTTCTTTATGAGATTTAAAACAATTCTCCGCTCTTCCCTTGTAATGGAATTCACCTGTTTTTGCGGTGAAATACCTGATAACTCAATCAGTACCGGAATCATCTTTTTGGGCAGAAGGTGATCCAGTGCATTTTGAAACTGTTTATTTTTCACCTCCATAAAGTCTCTCTTTAGCCGTTCATCAAGCATTTCTTCTGAAAGCGCCGGTTTCAAATCCACGAACATCGAAAGACTCCCTTTTTTCTCCAGTTCTCTGGCAACTTGTGCGCTGGCAGACAAAATGAGGGGACCACTGATTCCAAAATGGGTAAACAACATCTCTCCAAATTCTTCATAACATTTCTTTTTCCCGGAAGTAATGCGGACAGATACATTTTTTAATGCCAGCCCCTGCATCCGCTTTCCATAGTCCTCCTTTATTTCCATCGGAACTAAAGATGGCTTTGGCTCTTTCACGGTATGTCCAAAGGCTTCTGCAAACCGGTATCCGTCTCCGGTAGAACCTGTGGAAGCATAAGAACAGCCTCCTGTAGCAATTAACAGATTATCACAGGCAAGGCTCTGTCCATCTGCGGTCTGCACCAGGAATTCATTCGATGGTTCTTTCGTGATCTGTTCTGCCTGGGTATTCAGTATGACCTTTACTCCAAGACGGTTCATTTCCCGTTTCAACACCCCGGTTACATCGGATGCATGATCCGACTCTGGAAACACCCGGTTTCCCCTTTCTACTTTAAGCTTTAGCCCCAGTTCTTCAAAGAATGCCATAGTGTCTGTGTTGGAAAAACCGTAAAAGGCACTGTACAAAAATTTCGGATTGGACTTGACCGCTCCAAACAAATCATCCATATCTCCGGCATTGGTAAGGTTGCACCGTCCTTTTCCGGTTATATAGACTTTCTTGCCAAGTTTTTCATTTTTTTCAAGAACGGTTACCTGATGTCCATTTCTAGCTGCAACAACAGCAGACATCATACCGGAAGCTCCTCCGCCTATTATTATCACACGACTCATAAAATGATTTTTGTTCCTCCCTTAGTTTCTGATTTTTCTCCGATCCAAAATAAAAACCGGATGACACATATTAAAATGCCGCGTAGCAAACACGTTACGCGGCACCAGTTTTTTTCTTATTTTTCAATGTATGCTTCTTCTTTACCAAACTCATAATGTCCACTGCAATATGCCTGTCCTTCTGCCTGAAATACAACACGGCTGCAGGAATCCAGATTATCCAGAAGACTTTGAGAAATACAGTCAAGAATTGTAGACTCTACGCCAGCTCCCACATTCGCCAGAGGCGCTGTTCCAGATTGAAAACTGACATAGACCGTATTACCCTTTTCGGTTACCTTGTCTATCCCAATCTCAATGGAATGATTCTGAAAATCTTCCACGACAGCATCTACAACAACCCGTGCCGTTACTTTTCCATCCTCACAGGTTACGGTAGCTGTAGTATCTTCTTTTTCCAGACTGTCATCATTGATGCTGTATATCGGTAAATCTTTTTCTTCAGATGATTCATTTGTATCAGAAGCCGGGCTATCTGATTCGGCAGCCGTCGAAGTAGTAGCCGATGCTGTTGCCGATGCTGTTGGCGATGCTGTTGCCGAAGAATTCGGTGATACGGTATGCGAATCAGGACTGTTACTGGTTTTTCCACATGCAATCAAAAAAACGGAACCAGTAATTGCCAGTGCAATTAAGCATTCTCTTTTTATTCTCACAATCAAACACTCCTTTCCAACTAAAAGAACTAATAAAAGATCTAACTTCACAATAGGAAAAAGATATGTCAATTGTATGTTAATCCTGTATCACTTATTCGTCATTTTTCTGCTCGTCATTTTCTGCTCGTTATTTTCTGCTCGTTATTTTGCATAATTGGAAAGAATGCACCGCCGTAATAAATCAAGCGCGTTTTCCACAGCAAGCTCCCGAACCCTCTGGCGGTCGCCATTAAAGTGAAACTCTTCTACCTGTGCCTTTTCATTTACATAACATGCTATATAGACTAGTCCTACCGGATGTTCCTCATCAGAATCCGGTCCTGCAAATCCGGTAATGGCTACTGCGACGTCACTATCCGTTCCTATGGCAGCTCCTTTTACCATTTCTTTTGCCGTTTTTTCACTGACTGCACCATATTTTTTCAATGTACTTTTGCTTACATCCAGATACTTCCTTTTTGCCTTGTTTGAATAAGTTACAAAGCTTTCTGAAAGAACATCAGAGGCGCCCGGAACATTGGCGATCCTGGCAGTAAACATTCCGGCAGTACAGGATTCTGCTGCAACCAGACTTAACCCATATTTTTTTAATAGTTTAACGACTACCTGTTCTAGTGTTTCCTCTTCTTCTGTTGTAAAAACATTTTCTTTAAAGCGGTTTTTCAGCTCTTTTACGATCGGTTTTACCAGTTTTTTTGCCTCTTCCACAGAATCTGCACTAGCGGTTACCCGGAAATGAACCTCACCTGTCTTACAATAAGGGGCAATGGTAGGATTATCCTGTGCTTCAATCAGATCAGACACCATTTTTTCTGCCATACTTTCCCCAATTCCACAGATCTTTACCATTTTGGAATAAAACCGCTTTGGCTGCAGCTTTTCCAGATAAGGATATACCGACTGTTCAAACATTCCCTGCATCTCATATGGCGGTCCTGGCATCAGAATCATCCGCTTTCCATCCGCAGTCTCGATAATACATCCCGGAGCCGTACCACGCTTATTTGGCAGAATAATGGAACCCTCTGGCATATCCGCCTGTTTCCAGTTGCTATCTGCAATCTCCCGGTTCATTTTCTGAAAATAATCCTGAATCCGTTTTTTCGATGCCTGATCCGTAACCAGCTTCTTACCTGCAACCTTAGCAGCCGTTTCCTTTGTCAAATCATCTTTTGTGGGACCAAGCCCACCGGTAAGAATTACAATATCAGAACGGGAAAGTCCGTCTCTTATCGCTTCTTCCAGACGTTCTTTGTTATCCCCCACACTGGTTTCCCGATAGACCGACATGCCAAGCTGCGCACATTTTGCAGACAGATATGCCGCATTGGTATTCACGATATTTCCCATTAAAATCTCAGTTCCAACACTAATTAATTCTACAGTCATAAGTGCCTCCTACTTCTGCTCTTTTAAAACAGCTTTGTTTTTTACCAGATAGTCAACCAGAGAAATAATGGTTAAGGCTACGGACAGATAGATAAAAATCTGCTCTACGATATGATATGCCGGATGATTCAGATGCAGAATCAAAAGAATTGACATAAGCATCTGGCATACCGTCTTTACTTTTCCCCAATAACTGGCAGCAATCACGATCCCATTATCTGATGCCACAAGTCGGAACCCACTAATGATGAACTCCCTGGCTACAATAATGATTGCCGCCCATGCGGGTAAGTATTCCGGACCTTTTGCCACAAAACAAATCAGTGCGGAGCATACTAAAAGCTTATCTGCCAAAGGATCCATAAATTTTCCAAAATTGGTGATTAAGTGATATTTTCTTGCAATATAGCCATCGAGTGCATCTGTTATGCTGGCAATGACAAACAGTCCACAGGCTGCATATTTTCCCCAGGAAAATCCATCATACAGCATAAAAAAAATGAAAAAAGGAATCATAAATACACGGGTCAGTGTCAGTTTATTTGGTAAATTCATTGTATCTCTCCTATCAGATCATAATCTTTTGCATCCGTTACCAGAACATCTACAAATTCACCGGATATATATTGTCCGGATGCCGGCATAAATATATATCCATCAATATTAGGAGCATCCTGGTATGTCCTCCCAATGTAGACGCCCTCATCAGCGAGTTCCCCTTCAATCAGTACCGTAAGCTTCTTAGCGATCATTTCCTGTGCGTGGCAAAAGGCAATCTGCTGCTGGCATTCCATCAGTTCCTGCTTCCGGGCTTCTTTTACTTCTTCCGGAATCTGGTCTGGCATAACCGATGCAGGTGTACCTTCCTCCGGAGAATAAGTAAACACTCCAAGACGTTCAAATTCCATCGTTTCTACAAATGAAAGAAGTTCTTCATGATCCTCCTTTGTTTCCCCCGGGAATCCGGTAATTAAAGTAGTGCGAATTGCCATATCCGGAATCCGGGAACGAATCTTTCCAACAATCTCCATGATCTCTTCTTTTGTCGTCCGCCGTCCCATACGTTTTAATATGCGGTTTGACGCATGCTGGATCGGCATATCAATATAATGACATATTTTTTCCTCAGTAGCCATCACCTCGATCAATTCATCCGTGATTTCCTCGGGATAACAATACAGAACACGAATCCAGCGCAGCCCCGGAATCTGACATAATTTTTTCAAAAGCTCTGGCAGCATTTTCTTTCCATATAAATCAACACCATATACGGTCGTTTCCTGAGCCACAAGCATCAGCTCTTCCACCCCCTGCTTTGCCAGTGTCTCAGCCTGGGAAATAAGCTTTTCCATTGGGACACTACGGTAAGCTCCCCTGATCTTTGGAATAATACAATAGCTGCAGTGCTTATCACAGCCTTCTGCAATCTTTAAATAAGAATAGTAGCCCCCGGTAGTAACAACCCGTTTCATATCCTGCCCCGGCAGGTAGGAAAGGTCTACCATCTCATTGTGTTTCTGTCCTTTTATTACATCATCTACTACTTCCACGATTTTTTCAAAACTGCTTGTTCCTACAACCGCATCTACTTCCGGAATTTCGCTTCCGATCTCTTTTTCATATCTTTGCGCAAGACACCCTGCGGCAATCAGTGCTTTACAGCATGCAGTTTCCTTTAATCTTCCCATCTCCAGAAGCGTGTTGATGCTTTCTTCTTTTGCATCATGGATAAAACAGCAGGTATTCACTACGATTACCTCTGCTTCTTCCTCATTGTCTGTCATCTCATAACCGTGTTCCGATAACGCTGCAATCATCATTTCAGAGTCCACCAGATTTTTATCACAGCCTAATGATATAAATAATAATTTCACGTTTCTCTATTTTCCTCTCTATTTCTTCAAAAGGGCAACGGATTCCACACAATTGTGCATCAGCATGGCAATGGTCATCGGACCAACCCCGCCAGGCACCGGTGTAATGGCACTGGCAACCGGCTCCACATCATCATAATCCACATCACCACAGAGTTTATTGTTTTCATTCCGATGGATTCCCACATCGATCACAACGGCTCCTTCTTTCACATATTCCTTTGTGATGAACTTTGGTTTTCCTATCGCAGCTACCAGAATATCTGCCCGTTTTGTAACCTCTTTCAGATTCTTTGTACGGGAATGGCAGATGGTAACGGTTCCATTTTTCCGAAGAAGCAAAAGCGCCATCGGCTTTCCAACGATATTGCTTCTTCCGATTACAACGCACTCTTTTCCTTCGATCTCCACACCACTTCTCTCCAGAAGTTCAATAATTCCTGCCGGTGTACAGGATACATATCCAGGCTGTCCAATACTTAATGCCCCGACACTTTGTGGATGAAAGCCATCCACATCTTTTCTCGGATCGATGGCTTTAATAACCAGATCCTCATCAATCTGTTCTGGAAGTGGCAGCTGCACCAGAATACCATTTACATCTTCTCTCTCATTTAATGTTTTTATCAGACCAAGAAGCTCATCCTGCGTTGTTTCTTCCGGAAGTTCATACGAGAGCGATTCAATGCCGACATAGGCACAGGCTTTCTTTTTATTTCCTACATATACACTGGAGGCCGGATCATTTCCCACCTGGATAACTGCCAGTTTGATTTCGATTCCTTTCTCCTTGTAGGATGCCACTTTCTCTTTACACTCATCCTTAATCTGCATGGAAATTGCTTTTCCGTCAATTCTTAATGCCATTTTTCTTCTCCTCCTGTTATGTGAAACTTATGATTGCAGCAAATACACAAAATATGCCGCATAACCCAAAAGCATAACTACTCCTCCTGGACGTTTCAGTTTCTTTTCTTTATTACATACACAAATCCACAAAAGAACCACTGCTGCGGTAGCAACTAAGGTATCTACAATAAATTTCGATTCAAACGCTACTGGCATAATTAGTGCGGTTATTCCTCCAACAAATAAAATATTAAAGGTATTGCTTCCGACAATATTGCCAACGGCCAGATCGGCTTTGCCTTTTAACCCGGCTGTAACTGATGTGATAAGTTCCGGAAGTGAAGTACCAAATGCCACGATCGTCAGACCAATGAGACGGTCACTCATCCCAAAGAATTTTGCAATCGCACTGGCACTATCCACCGTAACATCACTGCCCCAGACAATAAGAACGAGTCCAATGAGAGTAAAGAGAATCAACTGCCATACTTTTCTCTTCTTATCACCCGGAATTTCTTCCTGCTCTTTTCCTTTTTTCGCCATCCAGAACAGATAACACAAAAACAAGATGAAAACACCAACCAGAATCGCACCATCCAGGCGGTTCAGGCTATTTCCGTTCATTCCAAGCACTAAAAGCAGAACCGAAATCGCAATTACAAAAGGAATCTCTACCTTAAAAGTTGATTTCTGAACCTGAAGGGAAACAATCAGGGATGTAATTCCCAAAATGAGAAGTACATTTAAAATATTACTCCCCACTACATTTCCAATGGTAATTCCTGCATTCCCCTTCATTGCTGAAGTAATACTGATGGCGGCTTCCGGGGCGCTTGTCCCCATGGCCACGATCGTAAGTCCGATCACGAGCTGGGGAATTCCAAAGCGGTCTGCAATACCGGCAGCACCTTCCACAAACCAGTCTGCACCTTTCACCAGCATAAAAAATCCAACAACAAGCAAAACAAATTGTAATAGCAATGCTATATTCATATGTGTACCCTCCAATAAATCTCTTTACGTGTACCGTTAATCATAACATTTTCTATTCTAATGTGTCAAGATTCGGTTCAACCGGCCAGAGCCCTCCCTGTAACAGTTCAGCCGTAACGAGCGCACAGCCGCGGGAAGCACGCAGAATACCAGGTACCATGAAATATCCCTTTGAACACGTCGGCACTTGGTTTTGCGTTTTTTTGCAAAACCTTAGTACCGCTACGTGTTCAATGGAGCGAAAGCGGGTATTTCATGGTACCTGGTATTCTGCATGCTTCCCGCGGCTGTGCGCTCGTTACGGCTGAACTGTTACCCCTCACTGACCGGTTTTTATAAAAACCTCTTCATTCTATTAAAATAATTGCCTCTCCACCCTGACTGCGGATTGCATCCGCCGTCTGCTTCGCCTGTGATAAATCCGTATAGGTTCCTGCATTCACCGCATAAAGACCATCTTTATAATCAATCTGAGCCGCATAACCTTCATTGATTAATCGGTCCTGTAATGCCTGGGCATTCTCATATTGGCGGAACAGCCCTGCCTGAACCACATATCTTGCCGGAAATGATGGAGCCCCGGTCATATGAAGTCCATCAACAATTCCCTGGGCAATGGCTTCTGCTGTCTGGTAGAATTTTTCATCAAATATGGCATTGTCGATATCGCTATTAATAAAACCTGCCTCCACTAATACTGCAGGAATGTTTGTTCTCCTTAGCACCGCAAGATCCGGACGTACACTTACCCCCAGATTCTGATACCCGACTTCACTTAACCGCTGGTTAATCTGGTTTGCAATCACTTCCTTTTCATCTCCGAGATTATAGACTAATGTCTGCACCCCGGAATACTGGTTATCAATTGGACTGGAATTGCGGTGTATGGACACAAACAGATCCCCTCCCGCCTCATTGCCAAGACTTGCTTTCAGATTTGGGTTCTGGTAAATATCCTCCGTACGGGTAAAAACTACATCAACCCCTTTATTTCTCAATATATCACCAACCAGTAATGCCAGTTCCAGATTATCATCTTTTTCTCTTCTGCCCTGATGCATGGCTCCGTTGTCAAACCCGCCATGACCTGCATCCACAACTACACGCATTGGCACGCAGACCAACCACCCTTACGTTTCTTCTCTTCCAATGTATGAAACATTTTCTTTTTTGTTCCCTTTTTTGTATATTTTCTTACCATATTACCAAAACTATCGGATGAAACATCATCCTGAAAGAGAAAGGAAGGTTCGATCATGAATGCAAAGGTAGACCAGAATCTGTGTATTGCCTGCGGACTATGTATCCAGACATGTCCAAACGTATTTCACTGGGCGGAATCCGGGAAAGCGGAAGCTATTGTATGCGAAGTGCCGGTGGAAGATTCCGAAGAAGCTATCACCTGCCAGGAATCCTGTCCGGTTAACGCAATTCTCGTTTCCTGACAAAAGAGAAAACGGTAATGTTCTCCCTCTAATCCACATCAGATGGAGACATTACCGTTTTATATCGTTGTCTCTTTCTTATTTCCGATTATAATTAATCAGACATCCTTTAAGGATGATTTCCCGCTCTTTATCCGTAAGATCACCAAGACGAAGTTCAAACTCCTTCATGTCTTTTCCTACTACATAAGCCTTAATAACATCTGCTTTCTGTTCTACTGCTTTCTTAATATCTTTAATAAAGATAAAATCACCATTCTCAAAAGGCAGTGCGTCCTCATCGAGCACAAAAGGAAGCATACCCCAGTTAATCAGATTGGAACGATACCTCTTTGTAGCATATCCCTTTGCAATGTTAGCCATACCACCAAGAACTTTCTGACAGCTTGCAGCCTGCTCTCTGGCGGAACCATCGCCAGGTTTTACCGCATAAATCAGACTTCCGATCTCTGTTTTGGCAGGATCTACCTGGAATTTTGCACGGATCTGGTCAAATACGGTCTTAATCTCCGGATTAGCTGCATTGATATCTTCTCCAGCGACACGAGCCTTCTCTGCATTCTGGATCTCTTTTGCCCGTCCAACATAAGCAGGATCTTTTCTTGATAACGTAAACTCAGCCAGTTTTAACGGATTAGAACGATAAGAAGAAGTTTCTCCTGACGGAATCAGTTCATCTGTTGTCGTTACCGGATCATGAATCACTGAAACAACCTTCATCACTACATCATCTGTTAAGGCGCACATAACCGGCCAGTCTTTGATATTCGGACCTAATTTTAATTCCACACTTGGATCTGCTTTTCCGACACCATTATATACCCGGTTCTCATAAATCGTGCTGTCAAAGAAATATTTTGGTTTTGTATATTCCACATCCACATCAGTGGCAGGGGTAAGATAACCTTTATTTGCAGCCGTTGCTGCGATGGAACGCGCATCCATCAATGCCACGGAAGCAATCTGTCCATTTGTAATCTTAGAACCTTCGCGGTTCGGGAAGTTTCTGGTAGAATGACGGATACTCAGTCCGTTATTTGCCGGAACATCACCTGCACCAAAACATGGTCCACAGAAAGCAGTCCGTATCGTTGCACCAGTCTCCATGAGATCTGCAACACGGCCATTTTTTACTAATTCCATAAATACCGGCTGGCTCGCAGGATATACACTTAAAGAGAACTCATCATTTCCGATAAACTTACCTCTTAATATATCGGCTGCGTCACAGATATTCTCGTATCCACCGCCGGCACAGCCTGCGATTACGCCCTGTTCTACATACAATTTGCCGTTGTGAACCTTGTCTTTTAATGTAAAGTTCACATCGTTATTCTCAAGACTTACTTTCGCTTTTTTCTCTACATCATCCAGAATATCCATAAGGTTGGCATTTAATTCGTCAATCTCATATACATTACTTGGATGGAATGGCATGGCAATCATTGGTTTAATCGTGGATAAATCTACATAAACCAGTCCATCATAATAAGCTACATTCTTTGGAGCCAGTTCCTCAAAGTCTTCCGGTCTCTTATGGATCTCGTAGAATTCTTTTACTTTATCGTCCGTTGTCCAGATAGAAGAAAGGCAGGTGGTTTCTGTTGTCATAACATCAATACCAATCCGGTAATCCACAGACAGATTTGCCACACCATCGCCAATGAATTCCATGACTTTATTATTCACATAGCCATTTGCAAATACAGCACCGATAATTGCCAGTGCAATATCCTGAGGACCAACCCCCTTCTGTGGCTTTCCGGTAAGATATACCCCTACGACTCCTGGCATATTGATATCATAAGTCTGGCTTAAAAGCTGTTTCACAAGCTCTGGTCCACCCTCACCGACTGCCATCGTTCCCAATGCGCCGTAACGGGTATGACTATCCGAACCAAGAATCATCTTTCCACCGCCTGCAAGCATCTCTCTTGCAAACTGATGAATGACTGCCTGATGAGGAGGAACATAAATACCACCGTACTTCTTCGCACAGGAAAGACCAAACATATGGTCATCCTCGTTAATGGTTCCACCAACCGCACATAAACTGTTGTGACAGTTAGTCAGTACATAAGGAATCGGAAACTTGTCCAGTCCGGATGCTCTTGCTGTCTGGATAATTCCGACGAATGTAATATCATGAGAGGTTAATTTATCAAACTTGATTTTTAACTTGTCCATATTTCCAGAAGTATTATGGGCTTCCAGAATTCGATATGCCATCGTACCTTTCGCTGCTTCCTTTTTGTCTACAATCTGACCGCCAAATTTCTGTTCCATAATAGCGGCAGCTTCTTCATTTTCTTCAATTAATTCGGTACCGTTAAGCAGGTACGCACCTTTTTCATAAAGTTTAATCATGAGAACCTCCTATTATCTTAATTATCAAATATTATAGAGTTATGTTGTGGAAAAAGCAACCTCTTTTTAGTTGTCTTTTAGAATCGAATGCTTTATAATGATGAAGATTAAAAAAAGTAATTCAGGAGGTATCTATGAGACATTTAATTAGCCCGCTTGATTTATCCACGGATGAATTAAAAGAGATTTTGGATCTTGCCGACCGGATTATTGAACATCCGGAAGCCTATTCTTCCGTGTGTCATGGAAAGAAATTAGCCACGTTGTTTTATGAACCAAGTACAAGAACAAGACTTAGTTTTGAAGCCGCTATGATTAATCTAGGCGGACAAGTTCTTGGTTTTTCTTCTGCCGATTCCAGTTCTGCTGCAAAAGGAGAAAGTGTCGCAGATACCATCCGCGTAATTTCTTCCTATGCTGATATCTGCGCAATGCGCCACCCAAAAGAAGGGGCACCTTATGTGGCATCCCAATTCTCATCGATTCCCGTGATTAATGCAGGGGATGGCGGCCACAACCACCCTACCCAGACACTTACAGACCTTCTCACCATCCGCCGACTAAAAAAACATTTTGATGGAATCACCATTGGCTTCTGCGGAGACCTGAAATTCGGACGAACCGTACATTCCCTGATCAATGCCCTTGTAAGGTATGATAACATCCGGTTCATTCTGATCTCTCCGGCTGAACTGAAGATTCCAAGTTATCTGCGGGAAGAAGTGCTGGATGAGAAAAAAATAGAATACAAGGAAGTACACAAACTGGAAGAAGTCCTTCCAGAGCTTGACATCTTATATATGACCCGTGTCCAGAGAGAACGTTTCTTTAACGAAGAAGACTACATCCGTCTTCGGGACAGTTTCATTCTGGATGCAAAAAAAATGGAGCTTGCCAGAGAAGACATGTTTGTTTTACACCCTCTGCCAAGAGTAAACGAAATTGCCACGGAAGTGGATCAAGATCCAAGAGCCAAATATTTTGAGCAGGCCAAAAACGGAGTATACGTCCGAATGGCATTAATTATGAAATTACTGAATCTGGAGGTGCCGGTATGTTAAATATTAGTGGACTGCAAAAAGGAATCGTAATCGACCACATTAAAGCTGGATGTGCCATGAAAATATACCACTATCTGAATCTGGATCATATGGACTGCCAGGTGGCCATCATTAAAAATGCCAAAAGTTCCAAACTCGGTAAAAAAGACATTATTAAAATTGATGGACTTCTGGATACGGATTTTGATATGCTGGGAGTAATTGATCCGAATATTACCATTGACATTATTGAGAATAATCAGATTGTGGAAAAGCGTCATTTAAATCTTCCCAAGGAAGTAACCAACATTTTCCGCTGCAAAAATCCACGCTGTATTACTTCCATCGAACAAGAGCTTCCACACAAGTTCAAACTGACAAACCGGGAACGGGGCATATACCGCTGTGTATACTGCGAACAAAAATACAAGGAATCTTAGGAGACGAAAAATGTATAAGAATTATATTTTTGACCTGTATGGAACACTCGTAGATATTCATACAAACGAAAGAAAACAATACCTCTGGCAGAAAACCAGTGAACTGTTTCAATGTTATGGGGTATCCTACACCCCTTCCGAACTAAAAAAGGCTTTTTTTCAAACGATTTCCTGCATCGAAAAAGAACAGGCTGATCCATACTATGAATTAGAGATGGAATCCGTATTTATGAAACTGGCTGAAAAAAAACAGGTTACCATTGATTTTTCATGCGCAAAAAACCTGTGCTATTTTTTCCGGGTAATCTCAAGACAACACCTTGCCCTTTATCCGGAAGTCTTTACCTTATTAAAAACATTAAAAGAAAACAACCGGAACGTTTATCTTTTATCTAATGCCCAGGCCAGCTTTACCCGTCCGGAAATCGAACAATTAGGTCTGTTTCCTTATTTTGACGATATCCTGATCTCCTCCGAAGAGCATTGCAAAAAACCATCCACTGATTTTATGAATTGCCTGTTAAAACGGCACCATTTAAAAACAGAGGAATCGATTATGGTTGGAAATGACTGCAGCACGGATATTAAGATTGCAAATGACTGCGGCATGGACAGTGTTTATATTCACAGTAATATATCCCCTGCCCTTCCGGAAACCATTCCGGCAACTTACACGATCCTTGACAACGATATTATGAAAATATGGACTTTAACCAGCCAGTCCAAATAAAAAAAGGGCAAAACAGCAAAAAACTGTTTTGCCTTTTTTATTTGGCACAAATCATTGCTATCGAAGAACGACAATGGAATACTTTGGCATTGATAACACGCCGTCTTCGGAATATGATGGTTCATCCTGGTCAACCGAAAGGTATCCATAGAGTTCAAGTGCCCCATTATCTCCCGTACAACTGCTTAAATCTACTTCCTGGTTTTGTTCGCTAATATTATAGACCAACGTTACACTGCTTTCTTTGTATGTCTTTTTGATTACACATACCGCATCACCAGATAAAGTCTCATTCACCTCTACCGTTCCGCGGGCAATCTCAGGATTCTCATTTTTTATTCTCACAGCTCTTTTGTAGTAATAATAGATCGAATCAGAATCCATCTGCTGCTCATCCAGTGCCGGAAAACTATTTTCAAATACATCGGCATCTTTTGGACCTTTTGTCATGAACGAAGAATCCTGTGCAGACCAGTACATCGGTGTCCGCTTGTTTTCATCCTTTGTTCCCATACTGCTCATTCCAATTTCCTCGCCATAATAGATAAAAGGAGAACCACTCATCATTAAAGTCATTCCTGCAGCCATCTTCATCTTATCTTCATTTTTTGCAAAAACAGCACTTGCTCTTGTTGTATCATGATTCACCAAAAACGGGGCATCAATATAGTCCGGATTTTTCGCACTTAGCGTATCCTGGATTTTTACCATAGCTTCCGCAAAAGATTTCGCTTTATTTGTTGTTGAAGTACTATTTAATGTCGTTGCAATCTTTCCATCTGACTGGGACAGGGCAAAATTAAAGCAGCTGTCCACACCACTCTCATAATAATTTGCCATGGAAGAAAAGGAATCCCACACTTCAGCAACCACATAAGCATCCTCTTTCTGGCTTTTTACATAATCGCAGAACCAGTTCAGTACTTTCACATTTTTCTCACTGCTTCCACTGTAGTATTCCTTTGCTGCATCCAGGCGGAAACCGTCTACACCAAGATCCAGCCAGAAGGAAGCGATAGATTCCATTTCCTTCCGAACACTCTGATTGGCCAGATTCAGATCCGGCATATGTTCCCAGAACACCGCTTCATAATACCAGTTGGTATCCCCCACCTGATAATAGGTACTCTTTCCCGGATCTCCTTCTACAAAATAATAGTAATCCAGATATTTGCATTTTTTCTTATCTGGCTTCTCCCCATCCTTCAATGTTTTCAGATAATCGGTTGCTTTCACAAACCATTCATGCTGGGATGACGTATGATTCATAACCAGATCAATGATTAAATGAATCTTTCTTTTATGGCATTCATCCACCAGTCTTTTAAAATCATCCAGTGTCCCATATTCCTCATCAATGTCCTTATAATCAATCACATCATATTTATGATAAGTTGTAGACGGCATAACCGGCATCAGCCAGATACCATTAAAGCCAAGATCCGTGTCTGTTGTGTCATCTCCATCATTGATATAGTCCAGTTTATCAATCAAACCATTGATATCACCGATTCCATTCCCATCACTATCTGCATAAGAATACAAAAAAATCTCATAAAAGTTCCGGTAATTATCCTCAATAATATTTAGTTCATGGTTATATTTATAATCATCTGATACAAACGTGATCTCATCTGAATCCGCCACATTTCCCCCCGCCGGAGAGGAAGACTTTCCCGCCGGAGAATCAGAATCTGAATTAGAAGAAATCATCGTAGTATTCCCACATCCTGACATCAGTAAGGATGCACATAGAATAACAGCTCCTATTTTTTTCATATACTGTTTCATAATACTTACGCTCCTATCCATTCAAACCTGCATTGACCTGGTTCTTTCATTTAAAAAAGCAAAAGAGCTGCTGCAACTTTCATAAAGAAAACCACAGCAGCCTTTCAGCCAAACATCAATTCATTAATTATTTTCGAATCTAGCCTTTTACTGCACCGGATACAGATTCTGAGTAGCATCCCTGCATACAACAGAACAGGATTGCAATTGGAATGGAAACCAATACGGCAGAAGCGGCGAATCTTGTATAGAATCGGTCGATATACTCTTTCTGCAGCATATTCCACAAGCAGATACCAACGGTGTAATATTTTGGATCAGTTCCGATAATAACCTTCGCGAAAATGAAGTCCATCCAAGGTGCCATAAAAGACTGCAATACAGTCTGCACAATAATCGGTTTTGACAATGGGCTTATGATTTTTGTAAATACCTGGAACTTAGTGGCACCGTCAATACATGCAGCCTCATCCAGAGATTTTGAAATCGTATCAAAAAAGCCTTTTGCCACATAAAACTGCAGACCAGACCCAGCGGAATATACAATCACCAGCGCAACCAGCTTCAATGCGCCTTCTGTTAAACCAATTCCTTTCAGGATATAGTAAACAGCGATCATTGACATAAATCCTGGGAACATACCAAGAATCAATGCAATATTCATAAATGGTTTCCGCATTTTAAATCTCAGCCTGGACATGGTATATGCCACAGAAATTACAAAAAAGGTAGAAAGAATACATGCAAAAATAGCTACAATCAAGGTATTCATGAATGCACGAGGAAAGTTAAAAATACTCGTATCCGTGAATAACTGAATATAGTTATTTAACGTATATCCCTTCGGGAAAAAGGTTGTCGTATATGATCCGGACTCCGCCCTAAAAGAGGTAAGCACAACCCAAAACAATGGCATAACCCAGATAAATGCTAAAATTGCAAGCAATACATGAACAAGCGTATTCGTAATCAGACGTTTCGGACTCATTTTTACAGTACGAACGATCTTCTCATCGCTATTAATTACTTCTGTTTTACTCATTATTGGAATCCCTCCTCGTTGTTATATGATCCGGTTCTACGATATACCGACAGAGAAAGTGATGCAGAAATAATAAAGATCAAAATACCAATTACAGCACCGTAACAGTAATCCTTATTATCAATGGTCAGCTTATACAGCCAGGTAACCAAAAGATCAGTCTTTCCTGCTGTACCACGGTAATAACTCATAGAGGCTGGATTTCCACCTGTCAACAGATAAATTACGTTAAAGTTATTGATATTACCTACAAAGCTGGTAATCAGGTTTGGAGTGGTAACAAACAACATATATGGCAGTGTAATCTTGAAGAAAGTAACAACCGCATTAGCACCATCTACTCTGGCTGCTTCATAAAGCTCAACCGGAATGTTCTGAAGAATACCTGTCATTGTAAGTAATGTATATGGGATACCTACCCAAAGGTTGATAACGATAACCGTTACGCGGGCCCATGTTACGTTCGTCCAGAATGGAAGGGACTGACCATCCCCAAGCAGTCCAATCTGTCGAAGCAGAATGTTTACCGCACCTTCAGGCTGTAACATCGTTCTCATAATTAACAAAGATACAAACTGAGGAACTGCAACGGATAAAATGAAGCAGAACCGCCAGAAGCCTTTCCAGTGTGTTTCTTTACGGTTAATGATCATCGCAAGAATCATACCGAGAATATAGTTCAGGAAAGTAGCAAAAACAGCCCATACAAAGGTCCATCCCAATACCTTCCAGAATGTCTGTCCTAATGAACCATTTAAGTTCAAAATCTTAACAAAGTTTTTCAGTCCTACCCAGTCAAACAACTTACCAGGAGGAATATGGTTTCGATCATAGTTTGTGAACGCCATACTGATCATATAAACCAGAGGCATAATTGTGAAACATACAATTCCCATGACAGGCAGGAATAACAGCGTTCTGTTTAATTTTGAATCAAACATGGATGCTACATCCTGTGCAAAGGTATTCGGTTTCAAACCGTTTGCCTTAATGCACTGTGCTTCATAGGAAGATTTCAATGATGCACGCCAGGTAATTACCAGCACTGCAAAAACAAAAAGACTAATAACACCATAAAGCAGAATCAACATGGAGTTATCTCCATTTACCTGCTCAAAAATGCCTTTTGATTCATTCCACTCCTGCCCGGTTACCTTTGTTCCAAGTGTCACCAACTGGGATAATGCACGGAAACCAAAAGACACAAAATAATAAATCAATCCAATCTCCATAGCCAGGAATAAAAGCCCTTTTATCACCTGTCCACGGACAATATTACCAAGACCAAATACAACAGCGGATAATTTTGTAAAAATATCCCCCTTTTCCAGCGAATTTGTCACGGTATATTCCGTCAGAAATTCTTTCTGCTTTTTTTCTTTCTTTGCCACGCCACGTCCTCCTTCAATACTTTTGACTTCTTATTTAAAAAGTCTGCTGTAGAACAAAAGATTCTACAGCAGAACAATTCAAACATAATAGCCAGATAGTGATTCTGTTATGAATTACAGACCTGAACTAACAATACCTTCACCGAAAGCTTTTGTCTTATCAGCTGAGTTGTCATGTGTTACATCACCCTGAACAATCTCATTACCAAGAGAAGCAGCTGGATCCCAGTAAGACTGCATTTCCTGTATGAATGGCTGAATTACAGATGTATTCGCAATTGTGTCAGCCTGAGCAGTAGCTACTGCACTTCCTTTTACAGCATCAGAGTTTAATACATTGTTATTTGTAGGAACAACTTCACGAGCATCAAATCTTAACTGCTGAGCTTCTTCACTTCCTAAGTAAGCAGCTAATGCAACAGCAACTTCCTGATTCTCACAGTTTGGATTAACACCGATTGCTTTAGAACCAGCAAAAGATTTTAAGCTTTCTGTCTTATCACCGATTGTAACAGTTGGAAGCTGAGCACAACCGAAGTTGTCACCAAGTGCTTCTGAAAGGGTTGCAGCATCCCATGTACCAGAGAACATTGCACCTAAAGTACCCTCTTTCATACGTGCAACTGCAAGACCATCTGCATCGTTTACAAATTTCTTATTAGCAGCTAAATCTACAAGATAATCTGTAACGTCTGTCAACTCACCAAAGTTTGTTCCAGCACTTGCATCGGTACCATCACCAAATAATGTACCACCGCCTGCATAGAAGAAAGAAGCGATATACCATGAGTTATTAAGAGGGAATGCCACGTTTGTAACACCTTTTCCTAAATCTTTTTCCATCATTGTATCAAGAGATTTAATATCGTCTTCTGTAAATTTGCTCTTATCATAGTACATAAACCATGTATTTGGTGTGAAAGGCACACCATATACACCACCATTATATGTTACAGAATTAACCATTGCCTCTGACTGGTTTGTCTGAACTTCACTTAAGGTATCTCCACCAAGCTGAGAAAGTGCACCAGCTTCTACCAATGTAGGGATCTGGTCATTTGCATACATATAAACATCTGCAGCTGCTGCTACGTCTTTTGTTACAGTGTCTTTTGCATCACCTTCAGCACAAACACCATATTCAAATTTAATGTTCCATTCTGGATGTGCTTTATTGAAGTTCTCGCACATTGTCTGTAACAGACCATCTGGAGCCTGATCATAAGTATTCTGCTCTTCCTGTGGTGACCATACAGTCAAATTCACATCAATCGGTGTTGAATCTGCAGATGGTGCGGTTGAAGTACCGCTTGTTGAGTTTGAAGAACCGTTTCCACTACCACAACCAGTTGCGCATGTAGCAATCATTGCAGTAGAAAGTAACAATGCTAAAAGTTTCTTTTTCATAGTCTCTTTCTCTCCTTTTTTTGCTTATTAGCATATACTGCAAAACGGAATCACCATTTTGCTTCAGGAACCTGTCTGGCAGAATCAAATGTAAATCACATTTGTTTGTGCCACATTTTGTCCTAAGCGTATGTTACTCCATTTTGAGGTATTTTACCATAGATTTTTCACATTTTTACAAATTTTTGTTCATTCTGTAAAAGTTTATTACGGTTTTTTTGTTAATTATTCACAATTGACTTTATACATTTTCCCCGTTGAAAAACAGCAATCAGAATAGTCCGGTAATCACTCCGTTTGTATCGACTCCTATGCGCTCTGCGGCAGGCACCTTTGGAAGCCCCGGCATAGTCATAATTGTGCCTGTTATGGCCACTACAAATCCAGCTCCGGCTGATACATATACCTCACGGATATGAATCGTAAAGTTCTCCGGACGGCCTAACAGAGTCGGATCATCAGATAGTGAATACTGGTTCTTCGCCATGCATACCGGCAAATTTCCAAAGCCCAGTTCTTCGATCTTCTGTAATTCTTTCAATGCCTGCGGCTCAAAGGTCACTTCTTTCGCGCCATAGATTTCCCTGGATACTTTTTCCATCTTTTCTTTTAACGAAAGAGAATCTTCATACAGCGGTTTAAAGTGGCTTTCTTTGTTTTCAATGGTATAAAGCACCTTATTAGCAAGTTCAATTCCTCCCTCGCCGCCTTTTTCCCAGACTTCAGACAGGGCGAATTCACAGCCTTTTTTCTCGCAAAACTCTTTTACATAAGCCAGTTCCGCATCCGTATCCGACACAAAACGATTCAACGTCACTACGCAAGGAACGCCAAACTTCTGAATATTTTCAATGTGTTTTTCAAGATTGACAATTCCTTTTTTCAATGCATCCAGATTCTCCTGAGACAGATTATCCTTCGGAACGCCTCCATTATATTTTAATGCACGTACCGTAGCCACCAGAACAACGGCATCCGGTGACAGCCCTGCCTTGCGGCATTTGATATCCAGAAACTTTTCAGCTCCCAAATCGGCTCCGAATCCAGCCTCTGTAACAACATAATCCGCCAGCTTCAAGGCTGTTTTGGTTGCCCGGACGCTGTTACAGCCATGGGCAATGTTTGCAAACGGTCCGCCGTGAACGAGTGCCGGAGTATTCTCCACCGTCTGGATGAGATTCGGCTTAATCGCATCTTTTAAAAGGGCTGCCATAGCCCCAACTGCCTTTAACTGTTGTGCAGTTACCGGTTTCCCATCATAGGTATATGCCACAATAATTTTAGCAAGACGTTCCTTTAAATCCTCCATATTCTCTGCAAGACAGAGAATTGCCATAATCTCAGAGGCTACGGTAATAATAAAATGGTCTTCCCTTACTACACCGTCCATTTTCCGTCCCATACCAATTACAATATTTCGAAGGGCACGGTCATTCATATCCTCACAACGTTTCCATACAACTTGTTTTGGATCGATCCCAAGCGCATTACCCTGCTGGATATGATTGTCCAGCATTGCTGCTAAAAGATTATTAGCAGAAGTAATGGCATGAAAATCTCCTGTAAAATGAAGGTTTAAATCCTCCATCGGCACTACCTGGGCATATCCACCTCCTGCTGCACCACCTTTAATTCCAAAACAAGGTCCCAGCGACGGCTCCCTTAATGCGATTACGGCTTTTTTATCCATCCGTCCCAGTGCTTCCCCAAGACCAACCGTTGTAGTTGTTTTTCCTTCTCCTGCAGGAGTAGGGTTAATCGCCGTTACAAGAATCAGTTTTCCATCTTTACGATCCTTCACCTTATCCCACAATTCATCAGTCAGCTTTGCTTTGTATTTTCCATAATAATCCAAATCTTCTTCCTGAATATCCAGTTTTGCTGCTACCTGACCAATTGGAAGCATTTTCGCTTCCTGTGCAATTTCAATGTCTGACTTCATTTTCCATCCTCCTCGTCCTGTAAGTTTGTAACTATTATACCAAAAAAAAAGGCAAGTACAACGACTTTTTCAAAACATGGATTGTTTTTCTGCTATGATTCTTCTATAATATGAATGATATGATGCCAGGGTCACAATGTCATACGTTTTATGCTTGCATGAAAAAGTATGACATTGTGACCCGTAAAACATGAGAACGCAGCCCGAACAGGGCGTATTGCAAATGTGTGTAGAATTGCGGGAGTTGCGGAGCAACGGAGCAATTCGTAGGTATCATGACTTCTATACAGAAAGGATTCTTCCTTAATATGAATATAAAAAATGCTGACCCAATCGCAAATGACTCCACTAATTTCACAAAACTAATACTGGAATTGCTAAGAGAAGAAGGCATGAATGCCTCGCTTTTTTCTGACGGCTGGGTTATCCAGATCACTTATCAGGGAAAAACACGCTATATCCATGGTTATCAGTTTGGATTAAATTCCGCTGCCGCTGCCAATATCTGTAACGACAAAAGCACCTGCAGCGAGATTCTTTCCGCAAACCAGATTCCAAATATCCCACATGTTTGTTTTATGTCTCCTCTTGATATGCGGTATGCCAGCCGTGGCGGAAACTGGAACACACTCTGCACGCTCATGAAACAATACGGAAGTGTCATCTGCAAAAACAACAGTGGAACCGGTGGTGAGGAAGTATACCACGCCCATTCCCAGCTGGAACTGGAGCATTACAGCCAGCGCATATTCGCCACCTGTCCTTCCATGGCAGTATGTCCTTATTATCCACTTGAGCACGAATACCGGGTCATTTTACTGGATGGTGAAATGGTTCTTGCATACGAAAAAATCCGTCCCTGTCTTACTGGAGACGGTCATTCCACCATACAGGAACTTTACAGTAATTATCTTCTCACAACCCCACCCGCATCAGCCTATCAGACCGTTATTCCACCAAAAGATGCAGACCGGGTTTTAAAGGAAAAGGAAACATATTCTCTAAACTGGAAACACAACCTGGGACAAGGTGCCAGGGCAAATCTTCTATACGACCGGACCGGGCATGTGAAAACGAATCCGGAGTATGCTCCCCTCATCACTTCCATGGAAGCGATGGCAAAAAAAGCAGCCACAGCCACCGGCATCCGTTTTGCTTCCATCGACCTGGTAAACGTAAAAGGGGAAAATGGATTACGGGTATTAGAAATCAACAGCGGTGTTATGATGGAATACCTTTCCGGACAAGAAAAGGCTTCCCACGACATTGCCAAAGCAATCTACCGGGAAGCCATCCATAAAATGTTTGAGTTATAAGTTCATCATTTCATCAAATTCCTCTAAAGACATAAGAACTTTGCGCGGTTTCGTTCCTTCTTCCTCCCCAACTACACCGGCTTCGCAAAGCTGATCCATAATACGCGCAGCACGGTTAAACCCAATACGGTATACCCGCTGCAGCATGCCAATCGATGCTTTGTCTTTCTCGATAATAAAACGGCCGGCTTCTTCAAAGTATTCATCTCTTCCGTCCTGGGTGTCCGTTCCACCTGTACCTGCCGCAGGCTGAGACTGGCTAACAGCAGTCTCAATATGCTTTGTCACTTCTTCATTATATCCGGAACATTCATTCTCTCTCTTTAAGAATTCCACCACATCACTGACTTCCTGATCAGACACAAAAGCGCCCTGTACCCTGGAAGGTTTTGCCTGCCCGGAAGGATAAAATAACATATCGCCTTTTCCAAGAAGTTTCTCGGCTCCAGAGCCGTCCAATATCGTTCTGGAATCCACTGCAGAGGATACGGCAAAAGCAATCCGGGATGGAATGTTCGCTTTAATCACACCGGTAATGACATTTACCGACGGCCGCTGGGTTGCAATAACCAGATGAATTCCAGCTGCACGGGCAAGCTGTGCCAGACGGCAGATTGCATCCTCTACTTCATTAGAAGCTACCATCATAAGATCCGCCAGTTCGTCCACAATAATGACAATCTGTGGCAGTTTCTGATATGTTTCCTGATTTTCTGCTTCTTTTAGTGTAGGAACCTTCTCATTATAACCAACCAGATCCCGTACTCCCAGATCGGCAAATTTCTGATAACGGTCTGTCATTTCTTTTACCGCCCAATTCAGCGCCGCAGAAGCTTTCTTTGGATCGGTCACGACAGGAATCATAAGATGAGGAATCCCATTATAAACGCTTAACTCCACGACTTTCGGATCGATCATAATGAGACGGACTTCATCCGGACTTGCCTTATATAAAATACTCATAATAAGTGTATTAATACAAACCGATTTACCAGAACCGGTAGCCCCCGCAATTAACAGGTGCGGCATCTTTTTGATATCCGTTACAATCGTCTGCCCTCCGATATCCTTACCTACCGCAAAAGAAATCTTTGATTTGGCATTCTGGAATGATTTGCTTTCCAACAGTTCCCTAAGCATAACCGTTGTATTCGAAGTATTCGGCACTTCAATTCCAACAGCTGCTTTTCCAGGGATTGGTGCCTCAATCCGAATATCTGCAGCTGCAAGATTCAACTTAATATCATCGGAGAGAGCCGTAATGCGGCTGACCTTCACCCCCTGCTCTGGCTGAAGTTCATAACGGGTTACCGTAGGACCGCAGCTTACATTATTAACCGTCACCCTTACACCAAAACTTTCCAGTGTCTGCTGGAGTTTCATGGCTGTTTTTTTCAATTCTTTATCACTAACAGTCGCCTGGTTGGACTTTGGTCTGGACAACAAATTAATAGAAGGTGCCACATACGCCTTCTTCTGCGCATCCTGTTTTGCAATCTCCTTTTCAATATCATTGATTTGTTCCTGCTGTTTTGCCGTGTCCGTACTCTTATGCTTTGCAGCCGAAGGTTCCGCCGCTGCCACTTCTTCAACCGGAGGCTGCGCCCTGTGAATCGGAATATTATCAAACTGTTCTTCTATGGATATTTCCTTCATATCCACCTGGTTTTTTTCTCGTTTTTTCTTTTTCTTTCCTGTATCCGCCTCTTCCTGCCCAAACATCTCTTCTGAGGTCGGAAGTTTTTTCCCTTTTCGTTTCCGGTCTTTAAATTGATATGTAATCGGATGATTGTCCTCTCTTTTCTCCTGTGCTGGTTCCTCTTCCGGCTCCATTTCTTCTATCTCCACAGGACGTTTTTTTCTCTTATCCTGATGCAGGGAACTTATTTTAGCAAAAAACAGCTTTTCCGTGATGATAATCACACAGATTAAGATTGCTGCCACAAACACAATTGCAGCGCCGGCTTCCCCTAATAAAACAAAAAACAGCCGGTACAGCATTCCTCCAATTACACCGCCGCCAGCACCAGCCTTATACAGGCTGCCAATCTTCGCATCCACATCTGCCTGAACCACTGCCTGATAGATTAAGTGAATCAGACCATCTGCAAAAAAAAGCAGAAGAATCCCTGCCGGAATCTTCTTTTGCACATTCCGGTTATTCTGGTTAGCAAGAATAAATGCAATCCCCAGAAAAAGTACCACCGGCAGCACATAAGCAAGATACCCAAATAGTCCCAGCATCACCTGTTTGATCACATTTCCGATCATCCCACACAGATTGAAATAACTAAGAAGTATCAAGACGGCAACTACCGTTACAATAATCAGAAGAATCTCATTTTGTACCGAATTCACTTTCGTTGATTGATTGGTCGGTTTCGATGTTCGATTCGTTTTTTTCTTTTTTGTACTATGACCTGTTCCAGCCATTTACATTCACCCTTTCATAGACAAAAGTCCATGATAAATTATGCCACAAATGCCCCCAGAATGCAAGCATGGGGGCATCGACAAACGGTTATGAACCAATCAGCTCGTGTAGTTTCTCCAGTGCCATATCAATTCCTCCAACTTCATCAATAAGCCCTTTTTCAACCGCTTCCTTTCCAACCAAAATGGAACCGATATCTTTTGTCAGCTGACTGGTATCCATCATCAGTGCTTTTAAATGCTCATAATCAATCCTGGAATGATTCACAACAAAACTCAGGATCCGCTCCTGAATCCGATCCATGTATTCAAAGGACTGCGGCACACCAATAATCATACCATTCATTCGTACCGGATGGATAATCATAGTTGCTGTAGGTACAATAAAACTGTAATCCGAAGAAACAGCTAATGGTACCCCTATAGAATGACTTCCACCTAAAACAAGTGAAACGACCGGTTTACTTAATGATGCAATCATTTCCGCAATAGCAAGTCCCGCTTCCACATCTCCTCCTACTGTATTTAGAAGAACCAGAATTCCGTCAATCCGGCTGTCGTCTTCCAATGCAGCCAGTCTTGGCAGAATATGTTCATATTTCGTCGTCTTCGTGTTCTCATTTAAACACTCATGTCCTTCCACTTCGCCAATGATGCTGATCAAATGAATCTGGTGTCCCTGTTTCCCTTTTGCCATAAGAACCTGACCGTAGTCCCTGATTTCCTCATTCTCAGCTGTTTCCCTTGATTGTCTCTTCTTCTCATGATCGTCCATTCTTTTTTCCTCCTTACCAAAGCGATTCACACACATCATAGTATGTCTGCTTTTTCGGAGAAATATGCAAAAAACCTGAATGCCTATGCTTTCATAGGTATCCAGGTTTTCATAAATACCGGTTCCATACCGGTGAGTCATTCTTATTCGCGGACGTCCTTCATACTGAAACTGATCCGTCCCATCTTATCTTTTCCAAGGCATACAACTTTCACTACATCTCCCAGTGTCAGTACATCTTCTACATGGTTGATTCGTTCCTTCGAGATCTTTGAGATATGAACCATACCTTCCTTGCCCGGAGCAAATTCCAAAAAGGCACCAAACTCTTTGATGCTGATTACTTTTCCTTCCAGAACCTGTCCCTCTGTGAAATCGGTCGTAATAATCTGAACCATCTTTGCCGCTTCATCCATCTTCTTCTTGTCCGTTCCACAGATGGATACAGCTCCTTCTTCTGAAATATCCATCTTAACGCCGGTGCGCTCGATAATCGTATTGATTGTCTTACCACGCTGTCCTACTACATCGCCGATCTTCTGTGGGTCAATCTGAATCTGGATAATCTTTGGTGCCAGTGGGCCAACTTCCGGTCTTGGCTCGGCAATACATGGGGTCATAATCTCATTTAAGATATATTCTCTTGCTTCTTTTGTTCTGCGGATTGCTTCTTCAATAATCGGTCTTGTCAAACCATGAATCTTAATATCCATCTGGATTGCCGTAATTCCGTCATGGGTACCTGCCACTTTAAAGTCCATGTCTCCAAAGAAATCTTCCAATCCCTGAATATCAGTTAACACGATATAATCATCATCTGTATCTCCCGTTACAAGACCGCAGGAAATTCCGGCAACTTGTTTTTTAATTGGAACACCAGCCGCCATCAAAGACATGGTAGACGCACAAATGGATGCCTGGGAAGTAGAACCATTTGACTCAAAAGTCTCAGACACCGTACGGATTGCATATGGGAATTCCTCTTCACTTGGCAGAACCGGAACTAATGCTCTTTCTGCAAGAGCACCATGTCCAATCTCACGCCGTCCTGGTCCTCTGGAAGGCTTCGTCTCACCTACGGAATAGGATGGGAAATTATAGTGGTGCATATAGCGCTTATTCGTCACATATTCATCCAGACCATCAATCTTCTGTGCCTCAGATAATGGTGCCAATGTGGTAATTGTACAGATCTGGGTCTGTCCTCTGGTGAACATAGCAGAACCATGTACACGTGGAATAATATCAACTTCTGCAGACAGTGGACGAATCTGTGTAATCTCACGGCCATCCGGACGCTTATGGTCTTTCAGAATCATTTTACGAACCGTCTTTTTCTGATATTGATAAACCGCTGCATCAAGCACTGCAAGCCACTCTTCCTTATCCGCAAATGCCTCTGACAGTTTATCTGTAATTTCTTTAATATTTTCTTCTCTCTTCTGCTTTTCATCTGTAAATACAGCAGCTTCCATATCTGCAGGAGGGACCAGTTCTTTCATTGCGGCAAACAATTCTTCCGGAACTGCACAGCTTACATAATCATGCTTTGGTTTTCCGCATTCAGCTACAATCTGGTCAATAAACTTAATGATCTCTTTATTCACCTTGTCTGCCTCGAAAATGGCTTCGATCATTTTATCTTCCGGAACTTCATTCGCACCAGCTTCGATCATAATTACCTTTTCTCTGGTAGAAGCTACGGTAAGCTTTAAGTCAGAACGACTGTTCTGTTCACCGGTAGGATTAATAATCAGTTCTCCATCAATCATTCCTACCTGAGTTGCTGCGCATGGACCATCAAATGGGATATCCGAAATGCAGGTTGCAATAGAAGAACCTAACATTGCCAGAACTTCCGGCGAACAATCCGGATCAACGCTCATTACCATATTATTCAGGGTGACATCATTTCGGTAGTCTTTTGGGAATAACGGACGCATTGGACGGTCAATCACACGGGAAGTCAATACAGCATGCTCAGATGCCTTTCCCTCTCTTTTATTAAAGCCGCCAGGAATTTTCCCGATGGCATACATTTTTTCCTCGTATTCCACACTAAGTGGAAAGAAATCAATTCCTTCTCTTGGCTTGTCTGATGCCGTAGCTGTGGAAAGAACCACAGTATCACCATAATGCATCAAAGCAGCTCCATTCGCCTGGGCAGCAACTCTTCCAATATCGACACGCAAGGTTCTGCCTGCAATTTCCATCGTATAACTTTTGAACATACTATTTTTCTCCTTTATTCTTTCATTTTTTCCTCTTTTTTCCTGTCTGCTTTCTGCCACATATTTTATTATAACACCAATGTTTTTTATTTGCTACATTTATTTTGTACAACACAGAAGCTAAAGTAACCGTTCAGCCGTGACGAACCCACAGCCGCCGGAAGCTCGCAGAATATCAGGTACCATGAAATATCCCTTTGAACACGTCGGCACTTGGTTTTGCGTTTTTTTGCAAAACCTTAGTACCGCTACGTGTTCAACGGAGCGAAAGCGGGTATTTCATGGTACCTGATATTC
>JAQXIP010000003.1 GCA_029007845.1 Clostridiales bacterium | reverse complement strand
ATAACCCTCGCCTAATATCTTATGGACAGCTATAAAGAAAATTCTAAAGCATTCACTTGTTTTATTTGGCTTGCTAAATAACCAGGATGAAAAGTTACTATCCACTGATCTAAATATATCTTCAATTACATCAAAGGTATGGCATACATTATCAAAGATCTCATTGATTCCAATCTCATCAATTTTATCATTTAATAAAGTATTATACCTTTCTCCTGCCTTATACATCTTATTCAGTATATTGCCATCAGGGTTGCTGCAATTAGGTATAAATAGCTCACCAATGATCTGAGCAACAATTTCTTCATCCCTTGACTGCTTTATTCTATCGTATGATAATATTCCGTGTCTCATCCAGAATGCATTACTACTATCTACGCCATAATCTAAATCTGGACTGCTAAGACTTATTTTAGGCATATCTGATAAAGCCATCAAGTCATCAAATGAAAATTCACCCCGCAAGTGACATGATATACGTCTTACTAAGTTTGCAAGACTATCGCATGAAGAAGATTGTCTCAAATCATGTACAGACAATCTCCTGCCTTTAGAATTAATCCTTATAAATATCTCTTCTACTTTTTCTTGATCCTGCTCAGTAAGGATAATAGGGAGCTCATAATCTAGAATTCTGTCACAAACATTTTCAGGTAGTACAGGAGTACCCTGAATAAGTCTATTATCTGCAAGAGCTCTGTTTGTAGTGCTTAGAATTTCTAAATCAAAGTAACATTCCTTGCCATTGTAAGATACAGCAAATTTATTTGTAATAAATGATATGATAGCATCAATCCGTTGTAAACCATCAATAATCTCATATCTATGCATATCAGTTCCAATAATATCATAAGAACATAACATTATAGATGGTGTTGGGAATCTTTTAATAATAGAATCAATAAATGACTGTTTATCTTTTTTTGTCCAAACCAGTTTTCTTTGATATCTTCTGTTTACCCAGATCTCGTTTTTAAAATACCAGCTAACAAGACGGTCAATTGACTTACCTTTTACATCTAACTTATCACTCACTGTTCTCTTGCTCCAATCTGTCATGTATTTCCTCCATTCTACCATATCTTACAAAATATGACAACAAAATATTTTAGTTTCTTAGTATTAATTATGTACAGTTACAAAATAAAATTCTAAAAGAAAAAGAGGGTACCGGAGTATCCTCTGAATCTAAATAACGGTCTCTATTTCTAACAATAAATTACAGCTAAAGCCTAAGCACAGCTAAATGATTGGTGAAACTCATGCCAAGTACTGTAACAGCTGTTTATGAATCTTACCGTTGGAAGCAACAACATTACTCATACCTGATTTAATGTCATTTCCATTCCAGTCTGTGAGTACACCGCCTGATTCTTCAAGAATCAATTTATTTTTTCTATTACTAATCATTGTAAGTATCCTCCATGTGTTGAGAAAGTCTAAAAGAGATTCATTTGTTGTGCGTTTTCTTCTTTTACTACAATGTGCTCGTTCTTCTCATTTACTAGGTTTCCTAGAATCCAGTATGTCTCACTTGAGTATTCGTTCCACATATCAAAGAATTTCTTCATCGCTGGTACTGTGTTTCCATCTGTAGTGATGTTTCCACAAATTTCTACTATACTCTTAATAAAGTCATACATTTCTTCCGCCTGTGGATAAAATTCCTCTACATACGTTTCCTTCTTTAAAATGCCCCAGACTGGATGCTCTTTCCCTTTCATATTGCTTTCTCCTTTTCTTATTGCTAAACCAATTTGATGTTCTTTAAAATCATTGAATTTATGTTTTCTTTTTAATCTACTCTAAATATAAAAATGTATTAAGATATGTGTCACACGTCAAATTATATTTCTCTCCTGCCGCAATTCTGCCGCAAATTAAATCCGACATATTTCTTTCCATATCTGTTTTAGTGTGCCGTTTCTTACCGCACACTTTTTCCTTGCTTTTTTCCCTTGCTTTTCTTACACTTATCTATGTAACAAAAAATAAGAGAAAGAACAGCCCCTACCACAGTTCGTTCTTTCTCTTCACACAATATAATCCACATACAGCGCCAAAAACAGCATCTGTGTCCTACACCATACGGCTGTCCTGCCTCTGTGGAATCATATACAATATCTATGATACGAAAAAACTCTCTGTTTATCAAGCTTTTTAAGATAAAAACTTCATCAAAATCTCTGTTTGTACAGTTCATGCCTCTTGTAAGGCCTGAACTGGAGACCTGTCCGGTCTGTGGTTCCTCTAGAAATCTCCATATCCACTGTTACTACAAACGATATCTGATTGACTTTATCGCTGGAAAAAGTGTACGGCATGATGTCTCTGTCCTTCGCTGCACCTGCGGCAGCTGTGGCTCTACCCATGCCATCCTTCCGGATTTCATCATCCCTTACTGTTCCTACAGTCTGTTCTTTATCCTCCGCGTCCTTGGTGAATATTTCATGCACCTGTATACGGTGGAAAAACTGTGCGAGCGCTTTTCCATCACTTCCCGACAGCTCTATAAATGGCTGGAACTATGGAAAAAGCACAAATCCGAGTGGCTGGGATTTCTGGCCAGTCTGGAGGTTTCAGATAAAGAATTTCTCTTTTCCCTCAGCCGGATGGAGTGCTGTTCTGATTTTATCTCCGGTTTTGTCCGCACCTTTGGTTTTTCCTTCCTCCAGTCACATGCCAATCCCAAAACCGCAGTTTACTGCCAGGATGTTTTTGTCCCCGATTATCTTTTTTCGCCGACCACTTAACCATGCTCATGACTTTGCTCTCACTTCCTTTTATGATGGTCTCATCATAAACAAGGAGGACATTTTTATGACTTATGAAGACGAAATTTTAAAAAACGCCGCCGCGGTGGCTGAATTCAGGTTCGGTCTCATTGCTCCTGTCATCCAGGAGCTTTTTCCTGATGCCTCAGCCACTGCATACTACAAACGCATTGCACAGAAGGAATTCACTCTTCCTGACGGCACAGTGAAAAAGTTCAGCTACAAGACCATTGAGGACTGGACCACCCGGTATAAACGCCACGGACTTGAAGGTCTCATGCCGGCAGTCCGCTCGGATAAAGGTACTTCCAGGGCATTAAGTGACGAAGCAATCCTGCAGATTTTTCGAATCAGGGAGGATTTTCCACGTATCAATGCAACACAGATCCACCGGAAACTCATACAGGACAGTTTCATTCCTGCCACTGTCAGTGTGGATTCCGTACAACGTTTTATACGCAACAACAACCTGAAATCTGCCAGAAACCCTAATCTTCGTGACCGGAAAGCCTTTGAAGAGGACTCCTTTGGAAAAATGTGGCAGGCTGATACCTGTTACATTGCACATATCACCGAAGACGGTGTTACCCGGCAGGTCTACTGCATGGCCATCATCGATGACCATTCCCGTATGTTAGTAGGAGCTCAGATGTTTTACAATGACAACGCCTTAAACTTCCAGAAGGTTTTAAAGGATGCCATTGCCACCTACGGCTGTGTTCCCTCCAAACTTCTGGTCGACAACGGCGGGCCCTATGCCAACGAGCAGCTCTCCATGATCTGTGTTTCCCTTGGCATCAGCCTTATCCACACAAAGGTAAGGGATGGGGCCAGCAAAGGAAAATCCGAGAGACAGTGGCTCAGTATGAAAACCACGTGGATCCACACCATCGACACCAGAAAGATCCATTCCCTTGAGCAGTTTAATCAGATGTTGAAAGATTATATCCGAAAGTACAACACTTCCTATCATTCCGGTATTGACTCTGCTCCTATGACACGTTTCCAGAATACCTGTAAGGACGTCCGTCATCCTTTGTCCCGTGAGTGGCTGGATGACTGTTTTTATAACCGCATCACCCGCAAGGTAAGAAATGATGCCACCGTCTCCATCTTCAAGGAATCCTATGATGCTCCCATGCAGTTCATTGGCATGAAAGTGGAGATACGGTTCCTTCCGGAAGATATGAACAGTGCCTACATCCTTTATGAAGGCACGAAATCCCCTATTCACAAAACCAACAAAATCGATAACTGCCACACGAAACGCAACAATCAAAATCCGCTTGATTACTCTAAGATTGGAGGTAATGATTAATGTTTAATTCTTTTTATGGACTTCATTCCAACCCTTTTGACAAACAGCAGTTTTCCGAAAATGACTGTTTCCGTTCCAATGATTTTGAACAGATGACTGCACGGCTCAACTTTCTGAAGGAAACCCGGGGCATCGGGGTATTTACTGCCAGACCCGGCATGGGTAAATCCTTCGCTTTACGATGCTTTGCCAAAAGCCTCAATCCAAACATGTACCATATGGAGTATATCTGCCTTTCCACGGTAAGTGTCTCTGATTTTTACAAGGAATTCTGTCAGGTTCTCGGTGTCAGTGACAAAGGCGGCAAGACCGGGATGTTCCGTTCCATACAGGATCAGATCTACTATCTTTACAAGGAAAAACGCCAGCCTCTCCTTCTTGCC
>JAQXIP010000002.1 GCA_029007845.1 Clostridiales bacterium | reverse complement strand
TTTATCCACCGGCTAGAGAAGAATTGGCAAAGCATGGAATTAGCTGCGAAGGCAAAAGAGCGGTTCAGCTGAAAGCTTCGGATTATGATTATTACGATTATCTTATTGGTATGGATACTATGAATATTCGCAATATGGAATGGATGATGGGACATAAGGCAGGTAAAAAAATGAAGCTGCTTTTAGAATATGATAACCAGCATTCTTCAATTAGTGATCCATGGTATAGTAATAGATTTGATGAAACGTATAAAGATGTGGTCACAGGCTGCACCGCTTTTTTGAAATATTTAGAAAATGAAGGAAAAATATGAAAATTGCTTTTTGTGAAAAAGAAATATAATAATATCAATAAAGGCAAAAAAAGAAAGAAATACACGATATTGCATAAGTTTGTTTACAATAGGGCGAAATTGTTGTATAATATAAACAAAAATGCTCTCTCGGAATCTTGAGTGATCATGCCGGCGGGAACCCGGCATTGGACTTTGAAAAGTAAATATTGTTCATGGAACGAAAAAATTGCATGAGAAATAAACATAACTGTCGCTATGTTTGAAAAAATGATATATAATAGATTAAGGATTATGCTACATTCAAAATCAACTTTTTCAGGGGTGATTCAAATGGCAAATCCCATGCATCCAGATGCTGTAACATCAGGATGTGATAGAGGCGGCAGTACCACATCTTAGTTGAGCGGTGTCTGCCGTCTTCTAATTTGAAGTCTAGTTTCTCACGTTTATTTGAACGTTCTACAGAAGTTCTTGCCTTGTATTCCAATTTCCATTCTTTGCTACTTCGTGGTGGGTTATTAAAGAGCCTTGGATTATCTTTCATAACCAAATGGACAGTTCGACCATATTTCGCGTCGGAGCAGGGGGTGTCACAGGTGCATGTCACACAACCACCTTTGCGACTGATCTTAGGACATTTAAATTTTGTCCTGCCTTTTGCAGTTTCAGTACCGTCACGACGCATACGAAAACCAGACTGACAAATAGGAACCCCATCTTTGCCGATAGTAAAGTCATTTTTGTAGACAGGCGGTCTTCCACCTTTATCATTAAGATCAATAAAAGGCGTTATGTTCTCGCGTTTGCAGTATTCGTAATAAGGCATTGCATCGTGAGCGGAATCTAACAAAAGTTTTGAAACTTTATAATCAGGCAGAAAACTTTTGAAACGGAAAAATGCATGTAAAAAACCATGGGAATCATGTTTGGAAGCACATGAAAAATGAGGAAATATAGGAAGGTCACCTTCTGAATCCGATGCAACCAGCATGTATAAATCATAACCGTGATAATAGCAGTCACGAGATGAATCCCAGCCTATATCACAGTCAGGTTGAGAAAAATATCTGTCACATTTACAGCCAGTGATGCCTTTTTCAGCACAGTCGCAGATACGTTTCTTGCGTTCTCTGTGAGAGGTTACAACCGGAGTTCCGTCACCGGCTAAAGCAATCGCTTCAGGAGTGATAAGACCTTTAGACACAGAAATGTCTAAAAACTCGTTTTTATAAATTTTAAAGAGTGAGGAATATGGTTGGTCATCAATAGAAAAGGAAGCAGCCTCAAGTTGAGGAAGTAGTTCTGCAACGGTTACTTTTTCAATGGAATCAGCTTTAGTACCTTTTGTTTTAGGTTTTAGTACTTTGGTTTTTAAAGGATGAATATGAGGAGAAAGATTCTCATCCTGGGAATTCCATAAGCGTTTCATAAAATCGTAGAAAGTGCCAACACCGGGAGTGTCCCCAACCTCAAAACCACTAAGAATGGCATAAAGTGGATTGATCTTAAGCTGAGCAACCCATTCGGTTATCGAAGTAACTTTAAAAGCAATGGAAAGTAAGTAGGAACGCTGCATACAGGAAGGAGTTCTTGGTGCAGGACCGAATTTGGAATATTTATCTGCCATAAACTCATCAGTGAAAGATAGATCAAGATTCCAAAAACGTTCAATGATATCCCAAGTGGAACGAGCAAGAGCATTAGGATCCGGATAATATTTACGAAGATTTTTAGTAAGAAAGTTTTGGTAGTCGGAATGACTGCCACAGTTAACAGGTAACATAAAATCGCCTCCAATCAATAAACATGTCCGGCGTGCCGGAACGAAATATGCTTATTAATAAGGGCGCGTAGCGCCGCATTTTTTGGAGTGTTTGTCAAGTGTTTTTTGATAAAAAAGTGGGGGATTTTAATAAAAAAAGAATCTGAGAGCCTTGTGATTACTGGGTTAACGATTCCGAGAGATTATCAAAAACAAATGGAGGTAGGTTTATGAAGTTATTCCGCAATATTTCTGTGAAGATACGATTGGCAATCTATATTGGATTGATTACTGCAATTGGATTTTTAATACTGGGAACAGTTACAACAAAAACTATGAGCAGCAAAATTACCGATGCAATGGTAGAAGAATTTGTCAATGTTGATACGCAGATTGCAAAACAGGTTTCGATTCTTCTTGAAAAAGGTGCAACCGTTGACGATTTGCAGACTTTTGTTGAGA
>JAQXIP010000001.1 GCA_029007845.1 Clostridiales bacterium | reverse complement strand
CTTCTTTTCCGGTGCAGTTCACAATATAAGCTCCTTCGTCTGGTGCAAGACGAAGTTCCACCTGTTCCATATCCTTCATTGCCTCATATAGTTCCAGTAACTTCTGTGGTGCCGGACACCCTCCTGCCGGGTGGTACGCCACGGTATATAACCCGTCCTGCTTTTGCGGCAGAACCCGGCTGTTCTCCGGCTGTTCTCCGTCGGCTGCTTTTCTGATCTCCTGCCTGGTCACCGTAATATCCAGATTTTTTCCGGAGTTCATCACCTGCTGAAGCTTCTTTCTATATTCTTCCCGGTATTGTTCTCCAAGTTCATCCTGCATATATCTTGTTCTGGCTTTTGCCCGGTTCTCATAATTTCCATAGGTTGTAAACAGTTCCACCATAGCCTGAATGTAATATAACACCTTTGTTCCATCCACGCCTTCTGCCACCAAAACTCCCATCCTTGGGTTATTTCCCAGACCGCCGGCACTGTATACATCAAAGGTTCCATCTTCTCTGGCTGCAAATCCCAGATCCCGGAATGTGGCATGGGTTTGATTGGCTTTTGAGTTGGAAAAACCAACTTTCAGCTTTCTTGGAAGTTTTACTGTTTTAATCTGTCCGATGAGATAATCTGAGGCTTCCTTTGCGTAGGGATATACGTCAAAGTATTCTCCTTTTTCTACTCCTGATAATGGGGATACCATTACGTTGCGGGGGAAATCTCCGCCGCCGCCCCTTGTCAGGATTCCATGCTCCAATGCCGAGACTGCCAGTTCACAGACTGTGTCTTCTCCCAGGTTATGAAGCTGGATGGTCTGGCATGTGGTAAAATGTACCTTATCAATCTGATACTTTTTGATGCTATCTGCAACAAATTCCATTTTTTCTCTGTCTACCCGTCCTCCGGGGAAACGCAACCGAAGCATGCTTTGTTTGCCGCCTCTCTGCCCGTAGCTTCCATATCCGCCGGAAAATCCTTTATATTCCTTCACACTTAACTCTCCGGCATAAAACTGGCGTGTTACCTTCTGAAATTCTTCGTAGTCTTTTTTCCATTGCGCTGTCTGCATCTTGATTTCCTCCGTTGTCAGTTTTATGGGTTGCATTGATTATAAAAAAGCACTTCCTAGTATACCATAAATCGTCAGAAAGTAAACGGCGGTAACTATTTCCTGTTTTCCAATTGACTTATGAATGTAAGTTGGATATAATTTTATCATTACACACTAAAAATATATGAATTAATCGGGAGTGGAAATGCCTATGAAGAATTGGAAATTAAGCCGAAAAATCACTTTAGGAATCAGTCTGATTGTGGTAATCTGTATCAGTCTGCTGTATATGACTGCAAATAAGACATTAAAAGGGGTCATACAGGAATCCGAACAAAGCCATATGGAGCAAACACTGGCTGCCCAGACATGTCTGATTGAAGAATACATAACCGGACAGGAAAACCTGCTGAAAGCATATAGCAGAACACCAGTAGTCCGGGATCTGCTTAAAAATCCAGAGGATACAGAAAACCTGAAAAAAGCGCAGGCTTATACCGAATATCTATACAAAGGATTTGATAACTGGGAAGGGCTTTATATTGGAGAATGGAACACCCATTGTATTGTCCATTCGAATCCAGGCGTAGTCGGGGTGACTTTGAGGGAAGGGGATTCACTGAAGGCTCTCCAGGATGCCATGACTTCCAGAAATGGATTATATGATGCAGGAATCATTGTATCCCCTGCATCAGGAAAACTGGTGCTGTCCATGTACTGCCCGGTGTATGATGAAGATGAGACTACGATTCTTGGTTATGTAGGGGGTGGTCCATTTGTTGAAGAACTGGAACATCTTCTGAACGAGTTAAGAAGTGAAAATGACACCGCAGGTTACTATATGATTAATATACAGACCGGCATGTACATCTTTGCTGATGACAGTTCATTAATTGCCACTGAGATCCAGGATGAGATGTTGTTAGACATTATGGAGAAGATTAAACAGGGAAATGCCGATGGTGAAATCACCTGTAAGGGCAAGGACGGTAATCTGGTAGCCAACTATCAATATATTGATGAGCATGAATGGGCCGTTGTATCATATGACAGTGAACGGAATATTTACCGGGTTGCCAATGAAAATATGATGATTCTTGGAAGGATCTGCTTTGCCTTTATTCTGATTATCAGTGTACTGGCATTCATCCTGATTTTCTTTAGTATGAAACCATTGCGTTATATTGAAGAATCCATCATACAGCTAAGTAATCTAAAGCTTCAAAAAGGCAAAAAATTAGACCCATGGATTGGGACAAACAGTGAGATTGGAAAGATTGCAACAGCGATTGATTCCTTATATAACGCACTTGGGGAGATTGTAGCCACATTATCAGCCTGCTCTTCTTCTTTAAATGATTCGGCAGTGGCGATGCAGGATTCTTCGGATGTATTAATCTCCTGTGTGGCTGATAATTCCCAGGCAACAACCATCTTCACAGAACATTCCGAAGAAATCAACTGTACCGTGGATAAAGTGGATCAGGAGATCTCCAAAATAGCAACCGTGGTTTCAGAAGTGGAGGAACGAATCAAACAGGGAAATATCCATAGCAGCCAGCTGATGGATAAAGTGACACAGATGCAGCAATTAGCTAATTCCACACTGGAAAACGTAAATATACAAATTACCGAAAACCAAAAAGCCATTGAAAAATCCATCGAGGATCTGCAATCTTTGATGCGGATCGACCTGATGGCATCACAGATTCTGGAAATCACCAGCGAAACAAACCTCTTATCTTTAAATGCTTCCATTGAGGCAGCAAGAGCAGGAGAAGCCGGGAAGGGATTCTCGGTAGTCGCCGGAGAGATTGGTAATCTGGCTGCAAGTTCATCGGAGACTGCAACACAGATCCAGGCAATCTGTAATGAGACAAAGGATAATATTTCCCGTGTCCAGATGTGTTTTGACCAAGTAATCTTATTTTTACAAAAAGATGTCCAGACACAATTTGCAGAATTTACCAATGCGACACAGGACTATTATAATTCGGTTAAAGATATCCAGCTGATTATCTCAGATATTGCAGATGCTTCTGGAATCTTTGCTGACACGGTACAGAATATCCAGTCACAGATCCGGGAGGTGGCAAATGTACCGGATTCCCAAAGTGTCCGGAGCCAGGATATATTGGACAAAACCCGCCAAACGGAAGAGACTACGGAAGCAATGACCGCTATCGTAAGCAAAAATAAAGAAAATGCAACTGCAATCAGCGGAATCGTAAAACGTTTTTCATAAAGTTAAGAGCGGAGTGCCTGGCGTGCAGAAGGAGGATGGGATGGATTATAAAATTCCCTTGCACGCCAGGCATTCCGCCCTGAATAATTTATTCATGGTTGCGTTCATATCAAATTCCTCCTTTTTTATTTCTTCACTCATATTATACCACCTCAGTTATTATTCATGACTGAGGACACAGAAAACCAACAGAACTCATCTGTTTCTTTTCTGTTTATATCAGAGCACATCCCCAGTCACAAAACAATTCTTTTTACATATTATGCCATTCCGTTCACCGTTTTATATTTATACAGCATCTCGGCATGGTTCTGCTCTTCGATCTGAATATCTGCCAGCAATTTCCGAAGGGAAGAGTCCCCAAACTTAAATACATTGGAATTGTACTCGGATGACACCATTTTTTCGGTTCCGATACAGTCCGTTGCCAAAAAGCAGTCTGCTTTTTTATCCTCTGGATTACCCAGTGCACTATAAGTAGCCGTTGGGTTATATTCTTTTCCATCCTGGTCGTTACAATCGCAGGATGGCACGGTTCCTTTTAATGCCTGTCCAAGGGAATCATAGTGTTTCTGCTCTTCTTTTTCCAGTCTCTGGAACAGATCTTTTAACACCGGATCTTTCGCTTCGTTTCCATATCGTTTGTATTTTTCAATACAAGTCTGCTCCTGTGTCTGTAAATCTTTAATGGCTGTGGTTTCTTTTTCGGTTAATACCATCTGTTACACCTCTTTCTTTCAATCTATCTTTATAAGACGGTAATTAGTATGTGAAAAAAGGAGCCATTTTATACAGACTTTTCCAATTAGCTGCAACAGACCGACATGTGGGACAGCCAGACCGCTACAGTCCGTAAAAGACCGGGTTTCATGAAATACACGCCTGCACTCAATTGAACACGTAGCGGTACTAACGTTTTGCAAAATACATGCAAAACGAAGTGTCGACGTGTTCAAAAGGTATTTCATGACACCCGGTCTTTTACGGGCTGTATCGGTCTGGCTGTCCCACATGTCGGTATGTTATCTGCAGATGTCATAGATGAATTCTGCACACCGGTCAATGGCATCGTAGGCCCGTTTGAAACGGGACATCTGAAATACATGCCACATGCCGCGGAATACTTCCAGATGGGCGGATACATCTGCTTTCAGCATTTTTTTGTGTAGTCTTGTGGAATCACTTAAGAGAATCTCATTTCCCCCTACCTGGATATAGGTTGGCGGAAAACCGGTGAAATCCCCAAAAAGCGGGGAAACAAGCGGATCGGTTAAATCCCTGCCGCCGGCATAAGCCTCGGTTACCTCCTCCAGATACCGGGCATTCAGAATGGGATCAATCTCTGCCTTTGTCTGATGGGTCTTTCCGGATGCTGTGAGATCGGTCCACGGTGACAATAAGATCAAACCTCTTGGCAAAAGCCGTTCCTGCTGCTTTAACTTATGTACCAGTGCCAGCGCCAGATTTCCTCCAGCCGAGTCCCCCGCCACGATAATATCTCTGGCACCATATCCAAGAAGCATGAGGTGATCCCATATCTTCAAGGCATCTTCCAATGCCGCCGGAAAAGGATGTTCCGGTGCAAGACGGTAATCAAAGGATAACACATCCATGGATGTGCTGTCTGCCAATTTCGAGGTAATTGTTCTGGCATACATGCAGCTTCCTGTCATATAGCCACCCCCATGACAGTATAATATAATATATTTTTTCATATGGGGACGATTCACAACTGCCCACTCGGAATGGATGTCTTCAATGGTACACTCCTCTACTGTTACTTCTTTGCTTCCCCCGAAAAGAGGTGCCACACTGTTCTGATACTGCCGCTGTGTCTCCACATCTTTATTTTCCACAACACTATGTACACGCTTAATTAAGTTCATCAGGTTTTGATTATCATTTTTTCCCATAATCAGATCAATTCCTCCTTGACGAAATGAAAAAATGTTTTATAATAGTATTAGCTCTTGTTAGTTATATGCGGATATAGTTCATTGGTAGAATATCAGCTTCCCAAGCTGAGGAGGCGGGTTCGATTCCCGTTATCCGCTTGATATAATCGTTGATTCTGCCCTGAAAAAGCTAATTCTGTGTACTTTTTCAATTTGAGTATACCCAACTTTTGCATACATTTCAACATCAACCTATGGGTAGATAAACTTCTTTCCCATCTGATGTTACAATTCACACTTTTGGTGTCACAATTATTATTCTACTGTAAAACTATTAATGTAAATATAATGATCTTTCTCATGATTGCCTGCCCAGTACACTCTTCCCTTCGTATAAACCGGCATTTCGCCCGGATTCAGGTGTGCCTTGGCAGACAGCCTTGTCACCTTTACAGTGGTTTTTCCGGAAGCATCCAAAACCATATAGTAAACCCCCTGATAAGTTGAACCTTTGTACCGTTCAAATAAAATCACATAATTTCCATTCCTATCAGCGACTACCTGAGGGTTCATGATGCGGTATTTATCACTGTAATTGGTCAGCCATTTTATGCCGTAATTGGTAACCTTTTCATCTCCGTTCGGACCGGCCTTACCACTCCTCTCTCCCCTTGTCACATAACCATCTGCTGTACTAAGATCTTTTTGGGGATTGAAGATCTGAATGAATAACTGCTCATTTTCTTTCCGTGCATTTTCATTCAGGGACTTCACAGATGTGGCAACCAAAGCAGCCTGATCACCGCTTCCCGCAGCGACACCACCCAGATGAGCAAAATTATTATTTAGTTCAAACATATTCCAATTGTCCAAAGTTCCTTTTTTCACCCAGAAATCAAAGGTATTCTGTGAGTCACATGTCTTCTGGTCAATATTCGTCGTAGATACGGTAAATGCCCGGTCATAGCAGTCTCCCTCGCTTGCAAGAAGAAAATTCCCTTTATATGGGACTACACGCTGGGCAAAAGAATGAGAATTATAGTATGAATCCATGTGCACTTTTTTCATTGTCTGTGTATTGATCAAAAGCAGCGAATTGCTCTGATGACCGTTGTACATTTCTCTTGCATAATTGACTGCAAGGTAATGGCCGTTAACTGCCACATCACAATTGCCGGCATCAAATGGGATCCGGGTACAAAAACTGTCATCATAATAAGACGCAAGGCTGGAACTCCCGTTATCACCGACGGTTTTTAGCAGTTTCCCCTTTTTATCATATTTGGAAACAAAAACCGTTTCCCTGCCGGTATCCTGCGAAAGATTTTCCTTACCGGTCACTACATAATAGCACCCCTCTGCATCACAGGTGACAGCCCCAAAGTCAGAGCCTTTCTTTTTAAGATCAATCCGCTTTTTTCCATTCACAACGGTAACTTTCTTCCCATTATCATAGGCAAAGCAGAAATTTCCTTTTTCATCTGAAAATTGGGATACATTGGTCACCCCATCCCAATTTGCATAAGCACCTTCCGCGGAAATGTCCTTTTTTACGGATGTTTTCTTTTCATAAAAATTACCTGCACAAGCATGTTCCACTGGCGAAATTGTGAGCAATACAGCTGACAGAGCAATCGCTGCCGCCCGGATTACTTTTTTCATCTTCATAACTCCTCCTATACGTATCATTTCAAACAATCACTGTTATCAGTAAGATGGTATCAATGATATAAGTGTCAAAAAATGTTTCACACTTATATCATACCATAATTTATTATAAACTCAAACTTCGCACATGTAAATCAGCGGAAATGCCTGGCGTGTACAGGATGGGATGGATTATATAATACTTTTTGAACACGTCGGCACTTGGTTTTGCGTTTTTTTGCAAAACCTTAGTACCGCTACGTGTTCAATGGAGCGAAAGCG